>JALYZZ010000719.1 GCA_030948675.1 Bacteroidota bacterium
GTTTATCCCTTGTTTGGAAATTGGGTGTGGGGTGGCGGATGGCTTTCTCAGTTAGGCAAAAATTTTGGCTTAGGGCATGGACATGTTGACTTTGCAGGTTCCTCAGTAGTACACATGGTCGGTGGAATGGCAGCTTTAGCTGGCGCCATTGTTATTGGCCCACGAATAGGTAAATACGGTAAGGATGGCACAGTTAACACAATTCCGGGTCACAATATACCGATGGCTGTGTTAGGTACTTTTATTCTTGCTTTTGGCTGGTTCGGTTTTAACCCCGGTTCGACACTTGCAGGCGGAGACCTTCGTATTGGCATTGTAGCTACAAACACAATGCTGGCGAGTGCCGCAGGTGCGCTTGCTGCTTTATTTTATATGTATGCAAGAGGGGAAAAGGCTGATGTAGGAATGCTTTGTAATGGGTTACTGGCAGGTCTGGTGGCCATCACAGCCCCTTGTGCTTTTGTAACTTCCCTGTCTTCAGTAATTATAGGTGCCATTGCGGGTATTTTAGTAATTGTCGCCTATAATTTCGTTGACCGCAAACTGAAAATAGATGATCCTGTAGGTGCATTTGCAGTACATGGTGTTAACGGTGCCTGGGGCTGCCTTGCCTTAGGTCTTTTTGCAGACGGTTCTTATGGAGATGGATGGAATGGAGTTGCAGGCACTGTAAAAGGTTTATTCTATGGTGATGGTTCACAGTTTATCGCAGAGCTAATAGGTGTAATTACCTGCGCAGTTTTTGTGTTTTTTATCATGTATTTTTATTTTAGAGTAACTGATAAATTTTTACCGGTGAGAGTAAAAGCTGCTGATGAACTGGCTGGTCTTGATATTCCGGAAATGGGCGTAAATGGTTACGTTGACAATTCGTTGTTACATCTTGAAAACAAACCAGAATCGGCGGTGCCAACCGCTTCCTTTTAACGCAAACTAATTTTATTTAATGAAGGGGCAGCCTAATAGCATTAGGACTGCCCCTTCTATTATTACCTCCAAGGATAATTACATTATACAAAATTATATGTGATACTATTAATCGCCAACAACAGCTTTTTTTATATGATATTCTAATTTTTTTTGTTTTTTGTCTCAAAAATAAATTTATTAGAACTCTATTTGAGCTTTTAATATTATTTTTATAGGAATTAATTCTTTTATTTCATATTAAAGATAATCATGAAATCAGCCGCCCCTTCAATTCATCCATTGGTGCATATATTCTGTCCCATCAGGTATTTTTTTAAGGATAGTCGCTCCGGAGGAATAATACTTATTCTTTGTACTGTTCTTTCACTTGTTTTATCTAACGGTAGTTTTATAAATGTTCATTATGCTTCATTTTGGGAAAAAGTATTGTTGTCACCGCCGGCATCTATTCATTTACCTACAACAAACCGGGATTTGATAAACGATGTTTTAATGACTTTCTTCTTTTTGTTTGTTGGGATGGAGATTAAAAGAGAATTGACCATTGGAGAACTTGCTTCAGTTAAAAAATGTTTGCTCCCGGTACTGGCAGCATTGGGAGGGATGATATGCCCGGCTTTGTTTTTTTATTTTTTCAATGGCAATACCCCCTTTCATCAAGGCTGGGGGATACCAATGGCAACCGATATTGCTTTTTCTTTAGGAGTGTTATCGTTGTTAGGGAAGCGTGTACCGGTACAGTTGAAGATTTTTCTGGCCGCTTTGGCCATTATTGATGATTTAGGTGCGGTAGTTACTATTGCAATATTTTATACTTCTAAGTTAAATCTTGCGTACTTGTCAATGGGCCTGATAACGTTTAGTTCTGTTTGGCTAATGAATTGGTTAAAAGTAAAACGGACTATTCATTATATTCTCCCGGCCATCATACTTTGGTACTGTCTATTCAACTCCGGCATTCATGCAACCATTGCCGGTGTGCTGATGGCTTTCAGCCTGCCTTTATCGAAGTTGAGCAGGATAGAGCGAGTGTTGCATTACCCTGTTAATTTTGTTATTATGCCTTTATTTGCCCTTGCCAATACAGCTATTTTACTTCCTGCTCAATTAGACACTGCATTTACCTCCACTATAAGTTTTGGCGTAATGGCAGGATTGGTTTTCGGAAAACCGATCGGCATTTTTCTCTTCTCTTTTTTGGCTGTGAAAGCTGGCATTGCTTCGCTTCCTTTCAAGACTTCCTTCAAACAACTATGGGGAATTGGAATATTAGGGGGTATAGGGTTTACGATGTCAATTTTTACAACTTCACTGGCTTATAATCAGGAGAGTTTGCAGGTAATATCAAAAGTGTCTGTCATAGCTGCATCTATGGCATCTGGAGTAATAGGTTATTCTTATTTATTTTTATTGAAACCAAAAAGTTCGGCCATTGCTGCTTTAGACCACGTTAAGGAATCGGAGAACAGTTACCTTCCTCTTTATCAAACCCAACCAGCCATCGGTTGAGTATATACATCAAATGTTAATAAAAAAGAATAGAGGCTACCGGGTAAAGTAGCCTCTATTCTTTTTTTGTTTTCGAAATTATAGTATAGAGCTTTGCTTAAACTACAGCAGACTTAACCGTTTTAATGATTACAGCAGCTACTTTATACGGGTCTGCTGCAGAGTTAGGGCGACGGTCTTCCAAATATCCTTTCCAGCCTCTTTCTACGGTGGCTAGCGGGATACGAATAGAAGCCCCCCGGTCAGAAATACCGTATGAGAAATCCATTATAGAAGCAGTTTCATGTTTACCGGTAAGGCGTAGATGATTATCTGCTCCATACACGTCGATATGTTCTTTTACTACAGGGCGGAAAGCTTCGCAGATTTTATCGTATGTCTCTTTACTGCCACAAGTTCTTAAAACTCCGTTTGAGAAATTTGCATGCATACCTGAACCATTCCAGTCTAAAGCGCCCAATGGCTTACAATGCCAGTTAATCGCAACCCCATATTTTTCTCCTATTCTTTCAAGAAGGTAGCGTGCAATCCATATTTCATCGCCTGCTTGTTTAGCGCCTTTTGCAAAAATCTGAAACTCCCACTGACCCGCAGCTACTTCTGCATTGATGCCTTCTACGTTTAAACCTGCTTCGATACAAGCGTCAAGATGCTCTTCAACGATGTGTCTGCCAAAGGCATTGTTAGCGCCGACACCGCAATAATATGGTCCCTGAGGACCAGGATAGCCTCCGTCGGGGAAACCTAATGGTTTATTTGTACTCGTATCCCAAAGAAAATATTCCTGTTCAAAACCGAACCAAAAATCGTTATCATCGTCTTGTATAAGAGCACGTCCGTTGCTCGGATGCGGCGTTCCACCTGCGCTTAAAACTTCACACATCACCAGATAAGCGTTTTTGCGCTGGGGATCTTTTACTACGTAAACCGGTTTTAGCACACAATCCGAAGAGCCGCCTGGCGCCTGCTCAGTTGAAGAACCGTCAAAAGACCAGTTAGGCAAATCTTCAAGGTTACCAGTAAAATCTTTTTCAATTTTAGTTTTACTTCTAAGGCTTTGGGTGGGCTTATAGCCATCCAGCCAGATGTACTCAAGTTTTACTAACGACATAAACAGTTTAAGTTATAAATTATCAAATTGTAAACGATACGGTAGCAAATTTAATAAAAATAAAAGAAAAAGTAATTTTTTTAATAGTTCAAGCCTTAATTTTCAATTATTCCGAAAAACTTGAACGTATTGAAGAATATGTAATTTGTTTTGAGGTGTATCAAATTTCTTCTCGTTTTTGGTGTACGCAAGCAATTCGTTAGCTGGTAAAAATGAATTAGTGGTAATGGTATGTGTCTAAGAAGTATTTGGTTAATCAATGATCGATCGGCAAATAAAATCTGGAATAATACCTGATGCATTTATTTGCTGTTCTGCATTGTGTTCACTCGTATTGCCAGACAATACAAGTGTTGTCTTAATACCAAACTTATTGCCGCCCAAAATGTCCGTATTCAAATTGTCGCCAACCATTAAAATTTCTTTTTTTGTGAATGGCCCCAATCGCTGTTTTAACCGATTGTAAGTGTAGGTAAACATTTGGGTATCAGGCTTACCAAAATGAATAAATTTTTTATTCAGCATACTTTCTACTAACCGGGCAATGCCCCCGGTGGCGACTGCAACATCGTTTTTAGAAACGGGATAAAGTTTATCAGAATTTGCAACTATGATGGGTATGTTTTTTCGTCGAAGCAGGTTAACAGTTTTGTTAATTTCTGTATTCCAGTCAAAACCTTCATCGTCTAGGAAGACAAAGGCGGAGATATCTTTCACATTATTTAGGTCTACATCTTTCACGGCAATGTGTTCAAGGCCGGATTGAAGAATATAGTGGGCCGAATTTTCTGTACCAAGATAGGCAATTTTGCCTTCGGTGATTTTATGTTGTAAAAAGTGCTTCGCCATCATACCAGAAGTGATGACTTCATACGTTTCAAACCCATGAAGACCTTGCTTTGCAAAACTTTCAATCTGCTGTTCCTGGCTGCGCGAGGCATCATTGGTAAGTATGCGAATGGCAATTCCTTTTTCTCTCAGCTTTGCTATCGTATGCTGCACGCCGTCTATCAGTCCTTTATAATTTTTTAAAACTCCATATGAGTCTAAAAACACTGCTTTGAATTTTTCTGCAAGTGGTAAAAAGGGTTGTATTTCCATGGTTAGTTTTTAGATATTCAAAGCTTTTAAAATGATGTCTGCGTCAAATTCCTTTTCAATTGAAGGGAGATAAATATCATAAGCTTCTTTTTGGAGCTTAATCGCAAAGAGTTCGTGGAAAAAGAAACGACCGTCTTTAATTACATAGTTCAAAATAAAGAAACGGTAAGCCTCCTTCAAAAAACGGATTTCCGCCTCTTTCAAAGGGTACACCCGGTGGTAGGCCATTAAAAAAAGAAGGAAACGTTTCTCCATTAGTGGACCAATGTAATAACTGAAAGCCGTTCTATCTCCAACGTCTGAAACCACGCGGCTAAGAAAATAAAAGTCAAGCATTCGTGAGCCCATGCGGAACCAGTCATAATCCCATCTTGAAAATAAACGGGTAGAAGAGGTGACAGAAAAATTACCAATGTTCCAATCTACAAATACCGGTATCTTATCAAAATCGGGAGATTTTAGTATTTGCGTATTCTCAATAAATATTTCTGACTGTTGTTTTATTTCATCCAAATGCATTCTGTGTTCAAACCGGCCCTCCTCGGTTTCGATGATTCTCAATAAATGATCAATGTCGGTCTTTAATGTTTTTGAAGACGGCGGAAGGGTATTGCGGGTATTGTGACATGCTTTATGAAAGTGTGCTATCTGCTCTGCCAGTCTTACTATTTGCATGTCGTCAAGCCGTTTTGGCAACCTTCTCTTGATGGCAATGGGACGGTAAAAAACTACCCAGGCATCTAAAATCGCATCTTTATGCCGGTAAACAAACAGGTTTTTTCCCTTTGCCAGGGCACGGGCTAAAAAGTTTTCAAAAGGCGAAGGCAGATTATTAGAAAGTGTATCTATGATGCTATGATCCTCAATAAAATGTTCAAATTGTCCGAAGTACGACATCTTGGCAATAATAAAATTGCCGTCGGTAAAAGTAACTCTGTACACATGATTGGTGGACACTTTCGCACTGATGTCTACTATTCGTATTATTTGCCGCGTATGGTCGTACGCTTTCCATGCTTCTTCAATGATTGCTGTAAAATCTATAAAAGCCATATTGGTTGATAAGACTAAAATTAATGTGAGATGCGACCTCCGCGTTGCCGGCTAAATGATTTCAAAGTAACGCTTCAGTTCCCAGTCAGTTACCTTTTGCGTAAACTGTTTCCATTCCCATTCTCTTGTTTTTATAAAATGGTCAACAAAACCT
>JALYZZ010000722.1 GCA_030948675.1 Bacteroidota bacterium
GTTTATCCCGCAAGACCTACCCCCGGCGTTAACCGCGGCTATCAACCCGGTGTTTTGGACGATAGCATGAGGCTGGTAAATTTCACCGCGGCCTGTGGACCTGTCATTTATAACGCCGGGTTGTTTGGCAAAGAGTATTACGGAAACGCCTTTGTTGCTGAGCCATCTGCCAATCTGATCAAAAGAAACATTTTAAGCGAAGATGGATACAAGGTAGACGGCCGTGAAGCGTATATTAAAAAAGAGTTTTTGGCCAGTGAAGACGAGCGGTTTAGACCTGTTAGTTTATATGTTGGTCCGGATGGTGCTATGTATATTGTAGATATCTATCGTGGTATTATTCAACATAAGACGTACTTGACTCCCTATTTAAAAAATGAGATTAAAGAGAGGGAGCTGACAAAACCATTATCCTGTGGGCGCATCTATAAAGTATTTCCAAAAGACCGGCCAGGTATAGCTGAAAAAATATCAAAAGATCCAAATCAACTTGTATCACTTTTAGGAAATTCAAATGGATGGGTTAGAAATAAAGCACAACAATTACTAATTGACGGAAAATATAAAACAGTTGCTGCCGTCCTGCGCAAGAACTTAGCCTCTTCCTCCAACACTCTCGGCCTTATTCATTCGCTTTGGACAATGGAAGGCTTAGGCGTACTGCAATCAGCAGATGTATTGGCATTGCTCAAAAACAGTGATCCGAAAATTCGTACCCAGGCGTTAACTGTGTTGCCTTCTGTCATCAGTAAAACAAACTACCAGGTTTTTATGCCGGCTTTACAAAAAATGGTCGCTCAAAACGATTCACTTTGTGCGCCTTATATTGCTTTTTTAGTTCATTCTATTCAGCCTGTTAATGCTGTAGCCGCTAATAAATTACTGTTATCCCTTACAAAAAGTTTTGGCTCAAATATGTATGTGGCCGATGCCATTATCAGCAATTTGCAGAACAAAGAGACTGCTTATTATAAGGAAGCCTTTCGTGTTAGCCCTGATTCAAATCTTGCCATTTTCAAGCAGTTAAAACGGGTTATGGCTGATGTTGCCAGGGCAAAAAACAATAGTAATGCCGGTGATATTGCTAAGTTATATCCAAAAGGTGCCACCATGTTTAATACTGTTTGCCAGACTTGTCATGGTAAGGATGGTAATGGTGTAGTGGCTTTAGCACCTCCATTAAATAACTCTGAGTGGGTGGTCGGTGACAAAAATAAATTGCTTTCAATTATTTTGTACGGACTGACCGGCCCGGTAAAAGTGGCGGGCAAACTGTACAAAGCACCTGAGATCAATGGAGATATGCCAAGCATTGGTGCAAGTAAAGAGTTTACTGATGCCGACATTGCACAGGTGGCAAATTATATCCGTAATTCATGGGCCAATAAAGGAACGGAAAAGATTAGTGCTGCTGACGTTACCGATGCACGTACCAAGCTAAAAGGCCGAGAGAAAAATTTTACAATGGACGAGCTTAGCAAAGTGCCATAATCTTAGATATTATTTTGGATGCCGCACCACAAAGTGCGGCATGCTTGTTTTCGCTAAGTTTACAAATTCATAAATTCCTTTTTATACTCCAGGGGCGTTTTAGACATGATTTCTTTAAACTGCGTGTTAAAGTTTGAAAGTGTGTTGAAGCCGGAGTCATAGCAAATATCACTAATAGGATCAGTTGTTTCTGTCAACATTTTACAAGCGTGTTTGATTCTTATTTCTGTTAAAAATTTCGAAAACGGTTTGTTGTTTATCGTTGAAAAATAGCGACTGAAAGAAGTGGTTGTCATATGTAATAGCTGCGCCACATCTTCAAGCGTTACTTTTTTGCGATAATTTTTAAACACGTATTCGTACACAGTGTTTATTCTGTTCGCTTCAGACTCTTTAAGCGGACTCTCATAAGCAAGGGGAGATAGATAATTGTATTCTTTACAAACGGCAAGAATATTTAGAATTTTAAGCAAATGAATGAAGCTGTCAAGCCCTTTCAAATGAACCAGCTCTTTCATCAGCTGTATAATTTTTTCTTTTTTATCGCCATAAAACTCAAGGCCGCGTGCAGATTTATTAAACAGGCTTTTTAACAGCAAAAACTCATCTTTTGCCCATGTGTCTTCGGCTAAAAAATGCTCATTTAAATAGATAACAATGCCCTTTGTCTCAAGCGAGTTGTTCTTGTCAAAATAGGCTTCTTCACTTCTCCATAAATGTGGCAAATGCGGCCCGGTAAATACAAGTTCTCCCCGTTGAAATAGTTTAATACTATCGCCAACAAACCTGGTGCCTGTGCCATCCATTACATGAAACAATTGGTACTCAGAATGCGCATGCCAAATAGGGTCGAAGTGTTTTTCGTGCAGCTCTTTAATTACAAACATTCTGGTTTCTGGTATGGTCGACTTGTGCAGTGCAGCCTTCATGTTATCTCTAATTTTAATGCACTAAAGTAAAAATAGACAAAATTCAGTCATTTCGTGACATAATCAGCATAGCTTTTATCAATCATTGTAGCGATATTCGTTACGTAATTTCTAACGAACCTCCACTTTGCCATGCGCCACAAAAAAAATTTTCTCTTATCTTTTATTTGCCTCTTATCTGTATGTTTTATTGCTGCTACAGACACAGCAGTTGAACCGGCTCGTCGCCTCGAAATTCTTTTTTTGGGGCATAAAAGCAAACATCACGACTCTCAGCAGCTAGCCGACATACTAAATAAAGAGTATTTTAAGGATGGCTTAAATATTACCTATTCGAACGATCCAAACGATATGAATGACGCCTACCTTAAAAACTTTGATGCGATGGTGTTATACGCGAATTATGATACGATATCTAAAAACCAGGAAAAGGCGCTTTTAAATTTTGTAAAAGGAGGAAAAGGCTTTATACCGCTCCATTGCGGCTCGTACTGTTTCCGCAATTCTAATGAAGTCGTTGAAATGATAGGCGGGCAGTTTTCGTCTCACAAAGTAGATTCGTTTCCCGCCGTTATTGTGAAACCACAGCACCCGGTAATGAAGGGAGTAAACGCTTTTGTTACAAAGGATGAAACGTATGTTCATACTAAGCTTAGTAAAAATATAGAGGTACTTACTGAAAGGGTAGAAGGAGATCACCACGAGCCCTATACATGGGTACGACCATACGGCGACGGAAGGGTGTTTTATACCGCTTACGGTCATGATGAAATAACTTTCAATAATCCGGGTTTTCTTAACCTGGTAAGAAATGGAATACTTTGGGCAGTGGGAGATAAGGCAAGGGCAACACTTGCAGCTTACAAAATAGCTCAACCTACTTATACTGATGCTGTTATTCCAAATTACGAAAACCGCATTCCTGCACCTAAGTTGCAGTCGCCTCTAACTCCTGCAGAATCGATGTCACTAATGCAGGTTCCTCCCGGTTTTGAACTACAATTATTTGCCGCTGAGCCAGACGTTGTCAACCCTATTTTTATGAATTGGGATGAAAAAGGAAGACTATGGGTAATTGAAACTGTAGACTATCCCAACGAAGTAAAAGAGGGTGACGTTGGAGACGATCGCATAAAAATATTAGAAGATACAAATGGCGATGGAAAGGCGGACAAAATAACCGTTTTTGCGGATAAACTTAATATACCGACCAGTTTTGTGTTTGTAAATGGAGGAATTGTTGTTAGCGAAGCTCCTTCCTTTCTATTCTTAAAAGATACCGATGGCGATGGCAAAGCCGACATACGACAACCAATTATTACCGGTTGGGGTAAAGACGACACTCATGCACAGGCATCTAACCTGCACTACGGTCTTGACAATAAGATCTGGGGCGTGGTCGGATATTCAGGATTTAATGGCAAGGTGGGTGATAGCACCATGAAGTTTAGTTCAGGTCTTTACCGTTTTACCCCCGATGGAAAAAAACTGGAATACTTGTCTACTACCAGCAACAACACGTGGGGACTTGGTTTTTCTGAAGACTTTGACGTGTTTATTTCTACCGCAAATAATACCCATACCGGTTTTTATGGGCTGGATAAGAAGTATTTAACAATGGGTAAAATTGACGAGTCGGGAGTTGAAAAATTAGATGCGCATTATGAGATGCATGTTGCTACTAAAAATTTGCGGCAGGTAGATGTGCACGGGGGGTTTACTGCGGCGGCCGGACATAACATGTATACTGCACGAAATTTTCCAAAGGAATACTGGAACCGGGTAGCTTTTGTAAATGAACCAACAGGTCGAGTCATTCACAGGGCAGTGATGAAGCAGGATGGAGCAGGCTTTAAAGAAGATGGAGACGGTTGGAATATGCTAACCAGTGCAGATGAATGGGCAGGACCCGTACACACAGAAGTGGGTCCGGATGGTGCTTTATGGGTGGTTGATTGGTACAATTTCATTATTCAACACAATCCAAC
>JALYZZ010000500.1 GCA_030948675.1 Bacteroidota bacterium
GTCTGGAGCAAAAACAAAAATCTCAACTATTACCCACGGCCTGCTGCTGTTGTCGTCGGTGTTACTTATTCCAGGGTGGTTAAACCTGATACCATTGTCGGCGTTGGCAGCTATACTAATATTTACCGGGTACAAGCTGGCGAAGGTCTCATTGTTTAAAGAGTTTTACAAAAAGGGGTGGGACCAATTTGTTCCATTAGTCGTAACTATGCTGACAATACTTTTTACCGATTTGCTCATTGGTATAGTTGTAGGTATAATTGTCGGTTTGTTTTTCATGGTTCGCAGCAATTTTCGATCTTCGGTGTTTATTGTAAACGACCACAACAGGTATCTTGTGAGACTAAGAAAGGATGTGTCGTTTTTGAATAAGCCAATAGTCAAGCAGAAGCTGGAAGAAGTTCCCTCCAATTCTTTTATTGTGATTGACGTTACAAGGGCCGACTTTATAGATAAAGACATTATTGAGGAAATCAATATTTTTTTGAAGCATGCACACCTGAAGAACATAAAAGTTGAAATTAAAAAAAGTGTGTACAAGTCGATGCACACATTATTAGATGACCAATACAAACTACAAGCAATATGACCTCGTACCAAAAGCTATTATTAGAAAATAAAGCGTGGGCAACTGAAAAGGTAAACGATGATCCTGAATTTTTTAAGCGTTTAGAGCACTTGCAAACACCCGAGTTTTTATGGATCGGCTGCAGCGATAGCCGCGTTCCAGCAAATGAAATTACCGGTACTCAGCCAGGTGAAATTTTTGTTCACCGCAATATTGCAAACCTTGTTATCAACACAGACGTAAACCTGCTCAGCGTATTGCAATATGCAGTAGCTGTGCTTAAAGTGAGACACATTATTGTTTGCGGGCACTACGGTTGTGGCGGTGTAAAAGCAGCACTGACAAATGACGACCATAAGCAGGTGCTAAACATGTGGCTGCGCAACATCAAAGATGTGTATCGTTTGCACCGAACTGAGCTAGACAAATTGGATGAAGGCGATGCAAGAGTAAACCGGTTAATCGAGCTAACGGTGAAAGAGCAGGTAATGAATCTGGCAAAAACTTCTATCATTCAAAAAGCGTGGAAGGAAGAAAATCGTCCGCATTTGCATGGTTGGGTGTACAGTTTATCAAATGGTCTCATCAACCCGATCTTTGATATGGAAGCCGGCACTCCTATAGATCCAGTCTACGAGTACGACAACTTCTATTAGAATTTTTTTTGCCGGCCGGAAGTGGTGCTATGAAACTTCTGTTGCGACGCAGTTCGTTCATCTGCAGAAATGCTGTTTTTCTTTTCTTCGTTTTAATTATAAAAGTTCCAGCTCCCTTAGAGCTGGAACTTTTTTAGGTAGAAGAAGTAAGCAGATAATTTCTTTTAGTTACGAAACCTTCGACAACCATTCCTGCATCACCGAAATCATCAGAGAAATACCTGGTGCAGGCAGATCGATTTTAAAACTAGCCAATTATTTTCAAAAATAAGGTGACGAAATCTTTTCGCTAAACGAACGCGCCAGCGCCCTGAGTTACTTTGTGAACTCAAAAAGCTTTTAATAACATAGTAAAGTAAATTTTTATATCTTTCGACATATTGTCTCGCCAAACTTCATACCCGTGGAAAAAAATGCCTTTTATCAGGCTAATCATTCCGTTGATAGCAGGCATACTTATCCAGTTTTCACATCCGTGTTCGGTCGAGATTTTATCAATTACAGCAGGCCTTATTGCTTTAGCATATACTATCTTTTACCTGCTTCCACTTTCTGCTAAATATACTGTTAGATGGCTTCCTGGTCTTGCGATAAATCTGGCATTAATAATGGTTGGAGCAGTGCTGATTTACAAGCAGGATATAACCAATAAAAGCAACTGGATAGGGAATTGCAAAGCAGATAGTATGGCTGTGCTGGTAAGACTTCAGGAACCTTTAATTGAAAAAGCCAAAACCTACAAAGCTGAGGCTTCTGTGGAAGCAGTTAATGTTGATGGCGCATGGAAAGAGGTAACAGGAAAGATTCTTGTTTATTTTAGAAAAGACAACCTGGATGCCCTCAAATACGGATCGCAGGTGTTGTTTTACAAGCCTTTACAGGAAATTAGAAACTCGGGTAACCCGGGTAGTTTTGATTACAAACAATACCTGGCATTTCAAAGCATTTTTCAGCAGGTATTTTTAAAAAGTAATGAGTATACGATAACCGGTGCAAAAAATGGGAGTGCTTTTAAAAACTGGCTTTTCGATGTACGTTCCTGGGTTATACAAAAACTGCAGCAATACATACAGCCCGCGCGTGAAGCAGGCGTAGCAGAAGCATTGCTGATTGGCTACAGAGACGATTTGGATAAAGATCTGGTACAAGCCTATAGCAATACCGGCGTAGTACACATCATTGCTATTTCCGGTTTGCACCTGGGAATGATATATCTGGCGCTCATATGGCTGATGAAGCCCTTTAAAAGAACAAAGTGGATTAGGTGGGTAAAGCCTGTTATTGTACTTGCTGTCTTATGGGTTTTTACCTTGCTGGCCGGAGCAGTTCCGTCGATACTTCGGTCTGCAGTGATGTTTTCTTTTATTGTTTTCGGTGAAACGCTAAACCGGAAATCGTCTATTTATAATACACTTGCTTCATCTGCATTTGTAATGCTTTGTATCAATCCGTATTATCTTTTCGACATTGGTTTCCAGCTTTCTTACGCTGCGGTCATTAGCATTATTACTTTCCAGAAGCCGGTGTATAACTGGTTGTATTTTAAGAATAAAATGCTTGATTTTTTCTGGGAACTAACCTCAGTTACCATAGCAGCACAAGTGTTTACTATACCCATCATTTTTTATGCTTTTCACCAATTTCCGACTGTGTTCCTTTTTACCAACGTCATCATCGTTCCTCTCTCATCAGTTGTTTTGTTTGCAGAGCTTGCTTTATTAATGGCTTCTTTTGTACCCGTTGCAGCACACGCTACCGGGCTTATTACTGGCAAAATGCTTGCTATTATGAATGGCTTTATCGAAAGTCTAAACAGCTTTCCTTATGCAGTTTACGACGGCATCGAAAACAATCTTGCGGAAACAATTTTACTTTATATTTTTCTAATCGGCGGTTGCTTTTGGCTGCTTAATAAAACAAAGCCAGCATTATTTATCGCTCTAACGTCACTATGTTTTTTTGTGCTGATAGATGCCTATAAGAATTACTACCGGCGCAAGCAGGAAAAGATGATTGTTTATAATATCCCTCAGCATCGTGCAGTTGATTTTATGGAAGGAAAGAAATTTTCTTTTGTTGGCGATACCTCCCTGCTCAATGATAACTATTTAAAAAACTTTCATTTAAAACCTTGCAGAACTTTGTGCGGAGCAAGTGCAGCAAGCGATTTAGATGGCTTGTATATTAGCATTCCGTTTGTTTGGTTCAATGGTAAGCGGATATTAATTATTGACAAGACCTATAAGTTTCAAGCGACAAGAAAGATTGGTGTTGATGTAATTGTTATCTCCCACAATCCACGTTTAAATATTGCTGACATCAACGCTGCTTTCGATTGTAAACAATATGTTTTTGATGGCTCTAACAGCCCCTGGAAAATCAGTCAATGGAAAAAAGATTGCGACAGCCTACATTTGCAAAATTATTCAACATTAGATCTGGGAGCATATGTTTTGGACTTTTAAATAATCGTTTTTAGCTGGAAATTATATCAGCAAAATGGTTTTAAGACAAACGCTTCCTATAATTGAAATCATAACTTAAAATGCTCCTTTAATAGTTATTATTTGAACAAAATTTTTACTTAACTAGAAGTCATGCAAAAAAAAATCCGATCTGCCCTCATTTCTGTTTTCTATAAAGAAGGACTTGATACTATTGCTTTTCAACTTCAACAACTGGGAATTACTATTTACTCAACTGGAGGCACCGAAAAGTTTATAAAGGATCTGGGTATAGAATGTGTGCCTGTAGAGCGCCTTACCACCTATCCTTCTATTTTAGGCGGACGGGTAAAGACGCTTCATCCGGCTGTATTCGGCGGCATCCTCGGTAGGCGCGACCTGCAGCAGGATATGCAGGAAATGAAGCAATACAATATTCCTGAAATAGATCTTGTAATTGTTGACTTATATCCATTTGCAGAGACCCTTGCATCTACCATTGATGAAAAACAAATCATCGAAAAGATTGATATAGGCGGCCCCTCTATGATACGTGCTGCTGCAAAAAATTTTAAAGACCTTTTAGTGGTTGCTGCAAAAGATGAGTATGCCGGGTTAGAAAAACTGTTGGTTGAGCAAAAAGGAGAAACGACCCTTGAACAACGTAGGCAGTTTGCAGCAAACGCTTTTAAAATTGTCATGAATTATGATATGGCAATCAGCAATTATTTTAACAATGATAGTAACGCTTCTCTTGATACCGGCATAAAACATTCGCTGCGCTATGGCGAAAACCCACATCAGAAAGCGGTGTTTGAAGGTGATTTGAGTAAGATATTCGAACAGTTGCATGGTAAGGAACTATCTTATAACAACCTGGTGGATGTAGATGCTGCAATAGAATTAATCAATGAATTTCCGGCAATGGAGGCAGGCAAGACAGATGCAATATTTGCCATTATTAAACACACCAATGTATGCGGTATTTCCTCGCGAACTACGATAAAAGAAGCATGGGACTTTGCATTGGCTGGTGATCCTGAAAGTGCATTTGGCGGAGTATTGGTTTGTAACGGTACAATTGATAAAACAACGGCTGAAGCTATCAATGAAATATTCTTTGAAGTACTGATTACTTATGGGTTTGATGCAGACGCCATGGAAATTTTACAGAAGAAAAAGAACCGGATATTATTACAATTAAAAGGATCTTTTGAAGCGGCTGAACAATTTAAATCTGTGGCAAACGGTGTTTTAAGACAAGACAGAGACAAGGGAGATTTTGTTGAATGGAAAGAGGTTGGTGGAAGAGAAACTACGGCAGCAGAAAGGGCGGATCTGGAATTTGCAAATCTGGTCTGTAAGCATTTGAAAAGTAATGCGATCGCATTAATTAAAAACAAGCAATTGGTTGGTAAAGGTTGCGGACAAACCAGCAGGATAGATGCTATTCGGCAATCAATTGAAAAGGCAAAGCAATTTAATTTTGACCTCCATGGCGCTGTTTTAGCTTCTGATGCATTTTTTCCTTTCAACGACTCTGTACAGATTGCACATGCTGAAGGGATAGAGGTATTTATACAACCCGGTGGTTCGATAAGAGATAAGGACAGTATAGAATATTGTGTTCAAAATAACCTGGCAATGGTATTTACCGGGATGAGGCATTTCAAACATTAGAAGCGGACTTTTTAGATTGGAAGGATTAGGAGCAATAAAACAGGCACATATATTTCTACCTAATCTTTTGCAACCCTTGCAATCATAGCTCTATAACTTTCAGTCCACCCCCTAAACATCTTATCAGTTCCAAGGAAGTGATTGTGCCATATGGTAATGAGTAAACCGTTCACCTGTTTTGTAGCGTTGTAATAGTAGACCATTTCTTCCAATGCTTTTTCACAGTTGTAGTGCTGTTCGTAATAAGAATTTGCATCCATATAGCAAAAAGGGAAAATAGTAAGATTAGTTTTTTCTTCTTTTTGTACATCGTACCACAAATAAGGTAAACAGTAGGAAGCTCTAAAACCATTAATACTTCCATAGCCCATAGAATAATCTTCTGTAACCCCGATATCAATTAGTCTTCTGTAAGTCTCGGGTAAAGTCAATCTTATATAATGCTGGCGACTTTTGATAACGGGTCTGGCAGCAAGGTTTTTGAGTTTTTCAATTTCCTGTTTCAATAGCACTGCATCATCGCCGCTTTGCCAAGATGGATGAATACCTATCTCATAGCGCTCTGAATGTTGCTTTACTAATTGCTGCATCGCCCGTTTATGTGGGAGAATGTTTTTATCGTAATCCTTATTCTTATCTGCCAGCAAAAAAAAATAGATAGGCTTAAGGTTGTTCTCGTTATGAAATTCATCAAGCCATAGGTAGCTGTCAAAAGGATCTTTCTCTTTTCCAAACAACACATTCATTCTTTCTTTCACCAACGGCCATTCACTACCCCACATTGACCTTATAAACCCGCCGAGATTTCTTAACGTCCCCTTGTGTAAATAACTATAAGCAATGTCGATATCATAAGTCGGAAGAAAGTTGAAGCATGCAGTCCTGAAC
>JALYZZ010000032.1 GCA_030948675.1 Bacteroidota bacterium
ATTCAATGCTATCAAAGGCATTAATAAAATTAAGCTTACGACAGCAGCCCCATTAAGCGAAGAGGTAAAGAATGAGATTTTAAGTAAAATCAGACTGCAGACAACTATCGAAAAAATAGAATTGGAATCCGTAGTTAACGAAGATCTGATTGGAGGATTTGTACTGGAGTACAACAATAATCTTGTTGATGCAAGCATTCAACGCGAGTTAAGAGACCTTAGAAAACAGTTTGATCAAAATATGTTTGTTCAGCAGATTAGGTAACTTTTAGTGTTGAATTAGTATTTAAAAACGACAACAGGGTAAACACAAAAATAAATTTCTAATTTCCCGAGCTCGTGGTGAGTAAGGGGCAAAACGATAGTGATATGGTTGAAATTAAGCCAGATGAAATATCAGCAATTTTACGGCAGCAATTAAGCAGCTTTAATACTTCTGTTGATCTTGAAGAAGTAGGTACAGTGCTGCAGGTAGGGGACGGTATAGCCCGCATTTATGGGCTAAACAATGTGAGGAGTGGAGAATTGGTTGAGTTTGAAAGCGGCGTAAAAGCCATTGCACTTAACCTTGAAGAAGATAACGTAGGTGTGGTGTTAATGGGCGACCAGGACGAAGTGAAAGAGGGATCAACCGTACGTCGCACAGGCCAAATTGCCTCAATAAAAGTTGGTGATGGAATGTCCGGAAGGGTTATCAATATGCTTGGTGAACCAATAGACGGTAAAGGCCCCATAACTGGCCCTCTGTACGAAATGCCTTTGGAACGTAAAGCACCTGGAGTAATTTTCAGAGAGCCGGTTAAGGAACCGCTTCAGACCGGCATTAAGGCAATTGATGCGATGATACCCATCGGCCGGGGACAACGTGAGCTGGTTATTGGCGACCGTCAGACTGGTAAATCGGCTATTTGTATCGATACTATTATCAATCAAAAAGAGTTTTACGAGGCTGGTAAACCCGTATATTGTATTTATGTGGCAATCGGTCAGAAAGCAAGTACCATCGCCGGTGTGATGAAAACGCTGGAAGAAAATGGAGCGATGGTATACACAACGATTGTAGCTGCCTCTGCGAGTGACCCTGCTCCGCAACAGTTTTATGCGCCTTTTGCTGGTGCAGCTTTGGGAGAATTTTTTAGAGATACAGGGCGTCCTGCTTTGATCATATTTGACGATCTTTCAAAACAAGCGGTAGCGTATCGTGAAGTATCGCTGTTGTTAAGAAGACCTCCCGGACGCGAGGCTTATCCGGGGGATGTATTCTATTTGCATAGTCGTTTGTTAGAAAGAGCTGCAAAAGTGATTTCTAAAGATGACATCGCAGCTAAAATGAACGACCTGCCCGAAAGCATTCGTCATTTGGTAAAAGGTGGTGGTTCTTTAACTGCATTGCCAATTATTGAAACACAGGCCGGTGATGTATCTGCATACATTCCTACCAACGTGATCTCAATTACAGATGGCCAGATTTTCCTGGAAGGTAACTTGTTTAATGCTGGTATTCGCCCTGCCATTAACGTGGGTATATCCGTGAGCCGGGTAGGTGGTAATGCGCAGATTAAGTCGATGAAAAAAGTATCTGGTACTTTAAAACTTGACCAGGCTCTATATCGTGAAATGGAAGCCTTCTCTAAATTTGGTGGCGATCTTGACCCTGCCACTAAAGCCGTTCTTGACAAGGGTGCCCGGAACGTAGAAATATTAAAGCAATTACAATACTCTCCAATGCCTGTTGAAAAACAGGTAGCAATCATCTACCTGGGTACGCAAGGATTATTAAGAGACGTTCCTGTAAGAAAAATAAAGCAGTTTGAAGAACATTTTTTGACTGAGTTAGAGAACAGAATGCCAGAACTACTTCTTGAGTTTAAAAAGGGTAATTTACCACAAGAAGGCATAAACAAGATGACTGATCTCGCAAAGAGTTTAATGCCTGCTTATAAGTAACGAATTTCATTAGAAATAATCGTATAAACGCTGTTCCGACTGGGGCAGCTTTTTTTGTGTTACCTGTTTCTTTCCTATTGTATTCTTAAATAATCCCGGTATTTAGAATCCTATAAACGAATAATAGAAGATCAAAAAAAAGTTTTAAAAGCATCTAAATTAGTTTTAAAAATAGTTTGGTTTATTAAATAAACTATATTATGTTTGTTTTGCAAATCAAAACGGATGAAAAAAATATTGTTGATTTTATGTGTATTGTCGATAGCAACATGCGGCATAGCGCAAGTAAGAATCTCAGGAACAGTCAAAGACAATAAAAGTCGGCCCCTTTATGGAGTTAGCGTTAGCATAAAAGATTCTTATGATGGCAGCACAACAGACTCTACCGGACATTTTAGTTTTAGGAGTACTGAAAAGGGCGAGCAAACCATTATTGCAACAAGTATCGGATACAATTCCTTTGAACAGAAGGTAACTATGGGAACTGAGCCGTTATCCCTGAACATTGTAATAAAAGAAAAACTAGACGAATTGAGAGCTGTCATGGTAACCGCAGGCTCTTTTGCAGCAGGTGATTCTAAAAGAGCAGCAGTACTAAGTTCTCTGGACGTTGTCACAACTGCTGGATCTAACGCAGATATTACTGCCGCGTTAAAAACTTTGCCTGGTACCCAACAGGTAGGTGAGCAAGAGGGACTTTTTGTTCGTGGAGGTGCTGGTTATGAGACCAAGCAATTTATAGACGGTACCTTGGTAAACAATCCTTATTACACAAGTGTACCGGATATTGGGAGTCGCGGCCGTTTTTCACCTTTTCTTTTTAAAGGAACTGTCTTTACAACTGGTGGCTATTCTGCGCTGTATGGCCAGGCCCTTTCATCTGCATTGTTACTTGAATCTATAGATCTTCCTGAGAAATCAGAAGTAGACGCTTCTATTTCTCCTTTGTTAGTGGGAGTGGGAACTCAGCAATTAGCAAAAAATAAAAAGTTGTCATACGGCATCAATTATAGTTACGTAAACATAGGGTTATATTTTGGCCTTGTAAAACAGACCCCGGATTATTTTAAAACGCCCGAGGTGCATAGTGGCGATGCAAACTTTCGTTTCAAAACAAAGAAAGGAGGAATGGTAAAATACTACACCACTTTCAGCAATAGCAATCTTGGTTTAAGAAGACCTGATATTGACAGTTTAAATTTAAAAGATGCCTTTGCCATTGCCAACTACAACTGGTACAATAACCTTAGCTGGAGAGAAAATTTAGGTAATGGCTGGAAGATGAACCTGGGCACTGGTTATAGCACCAATAAAGACAACATAACGCAGCAGATACAGGATCAAAGTAATCAGCCGAAACAGTTTGGATCGGGCGCTTTCCTTATGCAAAATAAAAACTTTGACCTGCATCACAGGCAGGACCTCGCACAAGTAAAGGCTGTTTTTGAAAAGAAACTTATCGGCATTAGCGGCATTCGGTTCGGCAGCGAATATTGGTACAATTATGACCAAAGCAAAATACACGATTCTACCTATAAACTTATTTATAATTATACCTCCGTATTTGCTGAATCCGATATTTATGTAACAAATGATTTAGCAGCTAAAGTTGGCGTTCGCTTTGAAAATTCGTCAATCTTAAAAAAGGCAGATATAGCACCGCGCCTTTCACTTGCTTACAAAACTGGTAGGGATGCCCAAATGTCTGTGGCTTATGGAGTTTTTTTTCAAAAGCCTGAAAATAACCAATTGTATTATACTACTAATCTTGGTATGACAAAAGCCACACACTATATCATCAACTATCAAAAAATGACTCACGAAAGAATTTTTCGGCTGGAAGGATATTATAAAAAATATGAGGATTTAATTAAAATCATACCTGTTACTAATTATACTTCTGCATATAATAATAGTGGTAATGGTTATGCTAAAGGCATTGACTTATTCTGGCGAGATAAAAGATCTATAAAGAACTTCGACTACTGGGTAAGCTATTCTTACATCGATACCAAACGTGACTACCTTAATTATCCTCAGCAGCTTCAACCGAACTTTGTTGCCAATCATACAGCGTCCGTGGTAATGAAACGATTCTTTACTTCTATTAAATCCGGCTTCAACTTTACTTACACTTACGCAAACGGCAGGCCTTACTATAACCTTATGATAAACAACAATTATAAATATTACATAGCAGATGAAGGCAAAACGAAAAGTTATAACAGCCTCAATTTTAGTGCTGAATACGTGCCTAGTGTAGGAAAAACAAATGCTAAAACAAATATTGTGTTGTTTGCCAGTGTTACAAATCTGCTAGGATCAAATCAGGTGTACGGCTATAATTATTCTTACAATGGCATGTACAAACAACCCATCACACCGCCTTCAACAAGATTCTATTTTATTGGATGCTTTTTAAGCTGGGGTGTTGACAGAACACAGGATGCGATTAACAATAACTTGTAAAACGAAAGACTTGCGAAACGAAAAAATACTGTAGGTAATCGCATTAATATTACTGATGCAATAACTGTTAGCATTAAAATTTTTGACTGCAACCAATTAGAAGCATCATTTAATCAAAGAATGAATACAAATAATTAAAAAACAAACCACAAAATTTAAAATGTACCATTATGAGAAGCATGATTTTAGCCTTTACTTTCAGCATTCTGGCTGTAAGTTCATTTGCTCAAAGCAGCAAATTTCAACAAACAATGAAGAGCAACCTTCTGCTGTTCGACTCGTTAAAAACACCTGATGATTACATCAGCCTTGCTGCAACTTTTGAGCGGATAGCAGATGCAGAAAAAACACAGTGGCTTCCTTATTACTACGCTGCCCTGTCGCACATCTTACGTGGTTTCGCAGACCCAAAAGCAAATAAAGATGAGGTGGCAGACAAGGCAGACGCCTTAATTGCTAAAGCGGAAGCGATTGAGCCAAAAAGCTCAGAGTTATTTTTATTAAAGAGTATGACTTCTACCTTACACATGCTCGTAGATCCGCAAAGCCGTTGGCAACAATACGGCACATCAGTAAATTCCAACCGCGAAAAGGCTAAGCAATTAGATCCGGGAAATCCTCGTGTTTACTTCTTGGAAGCTCAGAACGTCGTCGGTACTCCAAAGGAGTTTGGCGGCGGAAAAGACAAAGCGAAGCCGATATTTGAAAAGTCTCTTGAATTGTTTAAAACTTATAAACCGGCTGGCCCTCTTTATCCAAATTGGGGAGAAAAGTCAACCGAGCAGATGCTTGAACAAATAAAATCATAATTAGCGATTCAGCAGATGCAGGGCTGAGTGAACAAATCGTCAATAACAAAACGGCCATTTGTTTTTGTTTACAATAATCAAACTCATATTTATAAATGGATAGCAGCGATAAAGAGTTTACTCCACGAGAAAGTCTTCAATTGATACAATCGATGATTGAATCAACGAAGTCGTCTATTAGTGATAATAGCCACTTTTTTCTATTATGGGGCTGGGCTACTCTTATTGGGTGTTTGTTACAATACTATTTATTGGTCATTGTAAAATCAGCCCATCACTATTATGCGTGGTTTGTAACGCCTATTGCGTTGCTGCTGCACGTTATATTTATTTTTAAGTATAAAAGGCGCGAAAAAGTCAAGACGTTCATTGATGATGCAATGAAATATGTATGGGTAATTATAGGATTTTCGTATATGGCACTTGGTATAGTGTTTACCAAAATTGGATGGCAGTATTGTTTTCCTTTTTATATTTTACTATATGGTATTGGAACTTATATATCCGGAAGCTTGTTGAATTTTAAGCTAATGAAAATTGGAGGTGCTCTCTGCCTTGTGTTGGTTGCGGTTGCACCATTCTTAGATTATCCTTTTCAAATGTTACTTTCAGCGTTTGCTATTTTAATAAGTTACATTATACCCGGTCATCTATTAAGAAATAAGTATCAAAAGAATTACAACAAATAAGACATGCCAGCCGCAGAACACGAACTAAGCGAAAAAGAGAGCCTGAGACTCATTACTGAAATGATTCAAAAGGCTAAAGAAAGTTATTATGAAACCGGTATCAGCCCACTGTTGTGGGGTAGCGCTGTTTTCATCGCTTCATTTGTAACCTACCTGCAACAACAGTTTAGTTTCAGCTTGCCCTTTGATATTTGGCTGATTGTTTTATTTGCTATTATTCCTCAAATTGTCATTAATATTCGTGAGTCGAAGTTTCGTAAATTCAGAAGCCATACTGATATCGCTGTCGACGCTATTTGGATTGTATATGCCGTTACTTTATTTGGATTAATTATTTATCAAAACATAGTTCCTTCAGTAACAGTAAAACTATTAAATGCTGAGGGGTGGCAAATGATGAAACATACCATCATTAACAGTAAAGCCGACGAAACTCTTCTACCATTTGTGCCCAGTGTTACTTCCATCTTTATGTTGATCTATGCTTTTCCAACACTTGCTACCGGTATTATCAAACAATTCAAACCAATGATTTTAGGTGCGGTTATTACCTATGTTTTATTTATCGGATCTTGTTTTGTTGAAAACAAATACGATATGTTGTTGTCTGCAATCACAGCATTGGTTTGTTGGTTCATTCCAGGAATAATTTTAAGAAAAAGGTATTTGGAGCAAAAGAAAGGTAATGTTTAAAGAACTGGATCCCATACTACATTCTCAATTACGACTGGCAGTTATGAGTTTGCTAATAAGTGTCAGGGAAGCTGAGTTTACGTTTATAAAAGAAAAGACAAACTCGTCAGCAGGTAATTTGAGTGTGCAGGTGCAAAAGCTAAAAGAGGTGGGTTACATAGAAGTCCATAAACAGTTCAAAGACAACTATCCTCAAACCACTTGTAAAATAACTTCAAAGGGTCTAGAAGCTTTCGAAAACTATGTGAAAGCACTGCAGGAATATTTGCAGGTAGGGAAGTAGTAAAAGGAAATTAATTCCTATTACACTTACTTCCAAAATCGCGAATTTAACAACTCAATCTCTTTGGTTGTTTCAACTAAGTCTATTCTTTCGTGTTATATAGCCATGCCTCCTGTTATTACAGTAACCAATCTTTCTAAAAATTTTAAAGATATTATTGCCGTAGACAAACTATCGTTTACAGTGGAGCATGGAGATGTGTATGGCTTCCTTGGACAAAATGGAGCAGGTAAATCTACCACTATCAGAATGTTGTTGTCGCTAATAAGACCAACTGAAGGAAAGATTGAAATGTTTGGACAAGATCTACTGACACACCAAAAAGAGGTACTACGGCAAACCGGGGCAGTTATAGAGAAACCTGATGTTTACAACTACCTAACTGCTTTTGAAAATATTCGTCTTTTTCAAAAAATTAGTGGAGTATCTAAACTCTCACGTGCTCAGTTGTTAGATCAACTAGCAATAGTTGGATTGGAGGACCGGGCACACAGTAAAGTAAAAACTTTTAGCCAGGGTATGAAGCAACGCCTCGGCATTGCAATTGCGCTTGCTCATGATCCCAGCCTGATTATATTAGACGAGCCAACTAACGGACTAGATCCGCAGGGAATAGCAGATGTTAGAAACCTGGTACTGCGACTAAGTAAAGAATTAAATAAAACCGTATTGGTATCCTCGCACTTACTAAGCGAAATACAGTTAATAGCAAATAGATTACTCATCATTAACAAAGGACGGAAGCTTGTAGAAGGGAGTGTATCAGAATTATTTGATCCTGCGGAAACGCTGGTAGAGATCGAAACATTGGACAATAAAAAAGCAATGTTACAATTACAACAAAGCGGATGGTCTTTAAAACTGCAGCCTCTCAGAGGTGATACTATTGTTTTAAAAATGGATAGAAAAGAAATTCCGTCATTTCACCAGGCACTCGTGCAAATGCAAGTGCCGGTATTGTCAATTCAACCGCGGCACTCGCTTGAAGATTATTTCATACAGCTTACAACAACCAATCAACATGTGGCCACTATTGCAAATTGAGCTGTTTAAAATTTTTAAACGTCCCCGTACTTATATCAGTTTTGGTGCTGTTGCGGCTTTAGTAGGAATCATTCAGTTCGGGCTTAAGCTAGATGGGCAAATGTATATTGAGTTTATGCTCCGCGATCTGTCTGCTTCGCTAAATATAGAAGGCAAGATTTTGAACGGTTATCTTGTTTGTTATATAATACTTCAATTGTTGCTGGTACATGTACCCCTGCTAATTACGCTTATTGCCGCAGATCTTATCTCTGGTGAAGCAAACATGGGCACATTGCGTTTACTACTTACTAAGCCTATTACCCGAACAGAACTTATTCTGGCAAAATTTTCTGCAGCTGCTATTTATACTTTTTTGCTGCTCATTTTTATGGCAACGCTTGCGCTGTTTCTTTCGATGGCAATTTTTGGAACAGATGATATGCTCAATCTAAAAAGTGGGTATGTGGTTCAGTTAAAAAGTAATGATGTTTTTTGGAGGTATGTTTGTGCCTTTTGCTTCGCTGCGCTAGCTATGTTAACGGTTGCGGCTCTTGGTTTCTTTCTCTCCATTTTTGCTGACAATTCTATCGGCCCGATTGTAGCAACCATGAGTGTAATTGTTGTTTTTACAATTTTAAGTACGCTCGATATACCCATTTTTAATGCCATAAAACCCTATCTCTTTACTACTCAGATGATCGGTTGGAAGGGCTTTTTTGATGTGAAAGTGAATGAACAGAACGAAGCAATTGCAGGCTCTATACAAAATCTTGGCAGAATAATGCAAGCTGCGGGAATTCTTGTTTTTCACATTGTGGGTTTACTAATTGCCTCGATAGTAGTTTTTAAAAAGAAAGATATCTTAAGCTAATTTGAATATTTATAAAATTAGGTTGTTAGGTATATCAAAACGCTGTTGCCTGGTAGCCTGCGACAGTAGAATAACGATAGGGCTTTTATCCGGTTTTAAAATATGACCGCTGTTCCACCACTTTAAAATTCAAAAATGAAAAAAGTAATAATTATAATTGTAACATCTGTTCTTTTTCAACTATCTACCACTGCCCAGGATGCAAGTGGTCTTGTAAAAAAAGTCAAAGCTAAACTGGATAAAGTAAATGACTACGTGGCGGAAGGCAGTATGAAAACAGATGTGGCATTTATAAAAGCACCTGCGGGAAAAATTAAAGTACTTTATAAACGTCCTGACAAGTTTAAAATTAAAAGAGAGCGCGGCATTTCTATTCTTCCAAAAGGAGGTATTTCTTTTAACATGAGTTCCCTTTTAGCCGTTGATAATTTCTCTGCAATACAAACGGGCGAAACAACATTAGGAGGAAGCAAAGTAAAAATGGTAAAGCTGCTGCCTAACGATGATAACGGGGACGTAGTACTTACAACACTGTATATTGATGAGGCAAATTTGCTGATTAGAAAAACAAATACAACAACGCGCGAGAACGGAACTTTTGAGATGGAAATGACTTATGGAAAATATGCTGACTACGGCTTGCCTGACAAAGTAATTTTTTCCTTTAATACTAAAAACTATAAAATACCAAAAGGCGTAACAATGGAATTTGATACTGACGAGCCTGCTAAAGCAACCATGAAGAATAGGAAGGGAAAAGTAGAGATAACATATTCGTCGTATAATATAAATAAGGGAATTAGTGATTCTGAGTTTAAATAGGGAGATAATGAACAATCTATATAAGTGCTTATGTAACGATACAACTTATAGCCCTTAAATCAATTAGTTTTCCTCTAATTCAATTCCATTTTTACTTAGGTAGTCACCAATATTCATTTTTGCATTGTCCATTATTTCTATATCCTTGTT
>JALYZZ010000034.1 GCA_030948675.1 Bacteroidota bacterium
TTACGCTGGCAGGTGGTTTCGCGCGATTGGCAGAAGTATTATATTCGGCTACAACGGTGAGTTTTGGAAGGGCTATATAGGAGATTATGGCTCCGGACAAACGAACATGATGAACCATTACTATGACAACGGCTTAATGGTAGGTCAATACGGAGCAATAAAAGGCGAGCCGCACATGGCAGGGAGTGCATTTGGAGCAGAAGTAACGCAAGTCGGAAACGATATATACCAATATAATAATGATGAAAGTTTTTATGGAGGCATACACAGATGGTCGATTACAAATACAAATACAATAGAAGTAAATTCTTATCCTTTAGGAACCAACGTTTTACCTGGAGAGCAAGGAATCGATTTACTTGCAGGTTTACCACCAGTTGGTTCGTTTGCTAAACTAGTTACCAATACTGCAGGGTGGACAAGATCCCCTGTTTCTGATAATGCAGATATTACCACTACTATAGGCGCAAGAAGTTATGATAAGTTTAAGTCGCCAGACCTATTTATTGAGTCACATCCGTCTCAAAATGGGAATATTACAGTAACAAGGGATTTGGGAAATAATATTGCACTGTCTTCATGGGCATTGAAAGGTATTATAAATATATCTGCATTGCATGGTAATTATGACGTAAACGGAGCTTTTGTTGATGTGCTTGATAATGCAGATAAAGTGATAGCCAGGTTTAATTTAGAACAATTATCTAATTCGTATCCAAAATTCAATGATAAGATTTTAGTATCAGTATTACCTGATGACCTGACGTGGAAGGTGAATAATCAATTTGAAATAATAGCAAACGGGGGAACTCTTACTTGCACTTTTGGCAAATACACAGTTAGCACAACTAATCTTGTTGACGCCTCTGCAAATTGGCAAAATCCCAAAAACCTAAGATTCAGTTTTTATCATAATTTGGGATACAGTCTTGAGTATAAAATTGATATTGTGGCAATGAAATTTATCAATAATCCTTCTTCAAATACGATTCCAACTCCGGCTGTACCAATTGTTGCGACTGATGCCATCAAACGCATTAATAGCTTATGGTTTAAGTAAATAAGCATCTGCAGACCAACGACACGTGTGGGCAACCATGGAGCGAACTAGCTCCGTGTTTACCTTAGTCCAATGGCGCGAGACAAATCTGCTGAAAAGCGCTAATGTTCTATATATATCGAATGCTGATTAGAGATCTGTTTTTGCTTAGCATATTGATCACGATTTTTCAACACCTAATGCTAGGCACTGTAAGGGATGAGAAAACATCGCGAGCGGATGGAGTTACAGTAATTATTCAATTTTTTAAAGGGGCACTCTTCTGTTGGTGATATGCAGAACACGAATTGAAGAAAACCGGTACAATGTGAAAGGTAGTGGCGCTAATATCCGAATTAACAATTGCAAACTGAAAACTGCTGCGTTTAAATGAAATTGTACGAAAGCAGAAGATTATAATAAAGTATCCATACTTAATTTACACTTAAAAAATCCCTGCACTAATAGGGCCTTGTGTTATAAAATTTCCAGGAGTTAACAACAATATCTTAAGAAACAGTGGATGTAGAAATAATACTTATTGTTTATGTCAATCGATTTTCAAATGATTCCCGTCTTCATAATCTAAAATAACCAGCCACGGTTTGCTGAGTTAGTGCTTAGAAAACTATTGGCGACTTAGCAACTTTTAGACTTAATCATAAATGTTTGCCTAATTTGCCTTCTAAAATTGCCCATAATGAAAAAACATTTTTATTCAGTTGTAGCATTAGCATTAACCATCAACATGGCGTCAGCCCAAGCAAAACATGAAGACACGGAGTTTTACACACCCGTGCCTGCTGTGGTTACACCAAAAGGAGCAAACATTGCCCCTCCCCCAGCAGACGCAGTCATTTTATTTAATGGAAAAAACATTGACAATTGGGTGAAGACAGACGATATTACTCAACCTGCAACGTGGAATGTTGCCGGCGGTATTCTTACCGTTAATAAGTCTGGAGGCAACATACAGACCAAACAAGCTTTTCAGGATTATCAGTTGCATATTGAATGGAGGATTCCAAAAAATATTACCGGTACCAGCCAGGCAAGAGGCAACAGCGGTTTGTTTCTGGCGTCAATAGGTAAGGGAGATGCAGGATATGAGCTGCAAATAATGGACAGTTATAATAATCCTACTTATGTAAATGGACAAGCTGGCAGTATTTATAAACAATACGCACCCTTGGTTAATCCAAACCTTCCTCCGGGGGAGTGGCAATCTTACGATGTTGCCTGGAAAGCCCCTCGTTTTAATGAAGATGGATCTTTATTAAGCCCGGCAAGAGTAACGGTTTTTTTCAATGGAGTATTGGTGCAAAACAACGTTGAACTAAAAGGACCAACACAATATGTAGGGCAGCCATCATATCACAAACATGATGCTGCAAATCCAATTAAGCTTCAGGCACATGGTGATAAAAGCGAACCAATTAGTTTTAGAAATATTTGGTTAAGGCCTGCTTAATAGCAAAGCACGTTTACCGCAAAGCCTCAAATGACATCTGCTGCATTTGAGGCTTTGTAATTTACAGCGGCCTTACTACTTTGCTCTATAGGTACTAACGTAAGTTTTTTAGCAATAATGAAAAAGATATATACGAAAAGGGGTGCCGAGACTACATCTATAGTATAATGAATGTGCTGAAAGAGCAGTGCAACAGCCAATATAATTGTTGCAACAAGGGCTATTATTTTTTCCCTCTTTTTTCTTAAAACGAGATATGCAAGAAACATAGATGCAGTATGGCCAGAATAGAAAAGGTCCTTTGTGATGCCATTAGGTCCGTAAAAAGGAAGCAGAATTGGATCAACCAGTGAGACGATGCCTGCAGGTGGCTCTAGAG
>JALYZZ010000039.1 GCA_030948675.1 Bacteroidota bacterium
CTTTATATACCGGATCTATTCTTGAACCAAAGCCGGACGCAATACGGGTAAGCTCCTTGTTACTAACCGGCTGAATGGCAGGAATGGAAGCAAGTAATTTCTCCTTATCTCGCAACATTTCATCTATCTCCCTGTAGCTTTCATTTTGAAAATTTGCTCTTGCATTGAGGTTATTTAATTGCCGCACCATGCTTTTAATCAGCTCTTTGTCATTCATTGACTTTACCAGCGTTATCTCTTCAGACTTTTCAATTTGTTTCGCCCGCGCACTATCTGGTATTGGATTAGCTTCAAAAATAGCGCGATACACCTGGTTGTCTCTTTTTTCCAGCTCTTCTATTTTTTGTTGCAATTGATTTACACGCCGGTTGAGCAAGGCATAACTATCCTGGTAATCATCAAGCTGGTGGCGAAGAATGCGCTCGTTGGGAGATCCTATATATTTAAAACCGATCCAAACAATGATAGCGGCAGTAACAACGGAGGCAGCAATAAATCCAAACACACGTAGCAACTTTACCCTTAAGGGCACAGTAAGCTTTTCGTATCGAAGCGAATGTGTGTTATAAAAATATTTTATTTTCTTCAATTGCCCTGGTTTCCATTTTCGAATTTGATGCCATAAAAATTAAACGAAGGTCAGCTAATAATTGCTTTCAAACAATCTGCACTGAAAGTATTGACAGTATTAAAGTATCAAAGCATTTTCATTTGTTACCTTTGCCAACCCGTTGATGTGGGCTGCAAATATAAATTCTGTTATAAAAATTTTTCCGGTTGTTTATGATGACGAGTGCTGAAATAAGAAAGGAATTTTTAAACTTTTTCGCGCAGAAACAACACCTCATTGTTCCCTCTGCGCCAATCGTTGTAAAAAACGATCCTACTCTGCTTTTTACCAATGCCGGTATGAACCAGTTTAAAGATTATTTTCTTGGCAACAAAAAGCCCGAAACGCCACGGGTCGCTGACACGCAAAAGTGCCTTCGCGTTAGTGGTAAACACAATGACCTGGAAGAAGTAGGTGTTGATACCTATCACCACACCATGTTTGAAATGCTTGGTAATTGGAGCTTTGGCGACTATTTCAAAGCTGAGGCCATCGCATGGAGTTGGGAATTGTTGACAGAAGTATATAAACTGGACAAGGACAGGTTGTATGTAACCGTTTTTGAAGGAAGCGAAACAGAACATCTGCCCAAAGACGATGAAGCATATTATGAATGGAAAAAAGTGATTGCGGAAGACCGCATTATTTTAGGTAACAAGAAAGATAATTTTTGGGAAATGGGCGACACAGGGCCGTGTGGGCCATGTACTGAAATTCACGTGGATTGCAGGAGTGATGACGAAAGAAAAGCTGTTGCCGGCAAAACGTTGGTTAACAATGATCATCCGCAGGTAATAGAGATCTGGAACAATGTATTTATACAATTCAACAGGTTGAAGAACGGCACCCTTGAACCCTTGCCTGCCCGACATGTAGACACAGGAATGGGCCTGGAGCGGTTGGTGCGTGTGCTGCAACAAAAAAACAGCAATTACGATACAGACCTTTTTACCGGTACAATTGCCGAAACAGAAAAGTTTACCGGAAAAACATACGCAAACACAGATGATAAAAAAGACATCGCATTCAGGGTAATTGCCGATCACATTCGCGCCATTGCGTTTTCGATCGCCGATGGACAGCTACCCTCAAACACGGGAGCAGGATACGTGATCAGAAGAATTTTGAGAAGAGCAGTAAGGTATTATTACTCGTATCTCGATTATAAGCAGCCGCTTTTATACGAACTGATGACTGTACTTGGAAAACAGTTTCAATTTGTTTTTCCAGAGTTGTATTCTCAAATCGACTTTGTTACAAAAGTGGTGAAGGAGGAAGAAGAAGGATTTCTGAGAACATTAGACAAAGGTTTAAGAAAGATTGACGATCTGGTAGGTCAGACAACTAATAAAATTATTAACGGAAAAGCAGCTTTTGAACTATTTGACACTTATGGGTTCCCTATTGATTTAACCCGCCTTATAGCCTTAGAAAATAATTTACAAGTGGACGAAGAAGGCTTCGAAAAAGAACTGCAGCAGCAAAAAAACCGAAGCCGTGCTGCAACAGCAATAGACACTGAAGATTGGGTGGTATTAGATGAAACTTCAAACACATCATTCATTGGTTACGATAGCCTTGCAGCTAAAAGCAAAGTTGTTAAGTATAGAAAAGTAACAGCAAAAGGCAAAGAAGCTTATCAAATAGTGTTAGATACTACCCCCTTCTACGCTGAAAGCGGAGGCCAGGTAGGCGATAAAGGCGAACTGATTTTCGGAATGCATTGTAT
>JALYZZ010000089.1 GCA_030948675.1 Bacteroidota bacterium
AGTGTGCACCCTACAAAGAAAAAAGGTATCCTTTGCAACAATACTTTCACCTTACTATCACTCCTGTATATTTGTTGCCTGTTGTTTATTTACACGAAGAATTCACTTCATCAACTTCATCTGAAATGCAAAAAGTTACCTGCGAGGTTTCAAAAAAAACCGTAAACGAAAATGAAGCTTATAAAGGAGAAACACTAAGGTCATCGTTGTTTAATCTTATAAAAAAAGAACATCCTTCCTTCACCGATGAAAGCTACATCAGTAAAGATGAATTGAACCGCTATAGAAATAAGCAATTAACAGCCCTTATAAAACAAGAAGCGGGTGAATTGAACACACTGGAAAGTGAAGTGGTTGCAGCAATTTCGGCTAACAAAATACTGTCAGAAAATATTGAAGATGAGCTTGAAGAAGAACTTACTTTCGGACAACGGATAGCAGATCATATCGCTGTTTTTGGTGGAAGCTGGACTTTTATTATATCGTTCTTTACTTTTATTTTAGTCTGGATGTCCATTAATATTGTCGTTCTGGCAAACAAACCGTTTGATCCTTATCCTTTTATTTTGCTAAATCTTATTTTAAGTTGTCTCGCAGCCATTCAAGCGCCGATTATTATGATGAGTCAAAACAGGCAGGAACACAAAGACCGGATCAGAAGTGAGCACGATTATAAAATCAACCTGAAAGCCGAGCTGGAAATTCAGTTGTTGAATGAAAAGGTTGATCATTTAATTATTCATCAGAACAAACGGCTGATGGAAATACAGCAAATACAAGCTGACTATCTTGAAGACATCCTGGGGGAACTAAAGGCAAAAAAGTAAATCAGAAATGATGAATGACGTGCTCGGTCAGGCAATAGCAGACTTTTACAATCAACAGTTATGCAGTAAGCTCTGGATACACAACAAATATGGTCGAAAGGAAGAAATGCCTGTGACGACTTACTTTAGAAGCGCTGAAGAAATGCCAGAACTGGAGTTGATAGCATTGCAACATTGTACAGGAAGAGTGTTAGACATTGGTGCCGGCGCTGGCAGTCATACGCTTGAACTTCAAGACAAAGGGGTAGATGTAACAGCACTTGAAATTTCAGAAAAAGCAGCGGCGGTAATGGAGCAACGCGGTGTGAAGAATATTGTTAAGCAAGATATATTTTTGTTTGAAGGCGAGCGGTCTGACACCTTACTATTACTGATGAACGGAATTGGGTTGACAGGAAACCTGGCTCGTTTGCGCGAATTTCTGCAATTGGCGAAAAAACTTGTTGTTCAGTCAGGGATAATTCTCTTAGACTCCTCTGATGTTGCTTATCTGTACAACGACCACATTCCGCAAATGGATCATTATTACGGCGAAATCAAGTATCGCTATGAATATAAGAAACAGAAAACAGAATGGTTTACATGGCTGTATATTGATCAAAACACATTAGCGAAAATAGCTGGCGAAGAAGGATGGGAACTTGAAATTTTGTGGGTGGATGAGTATGATCAGTACCTGGCAAAGTTGACAAGATCACTCAAACGACAGCAGACAAAGATGCACGATTGATCGTTAAAAAAAATAATGACTTACTACCACGCTTTCACATTGCCCAATAATAAAAGAACTTGATGAGAGTGTAGAGGTTGTTTACAGCTAAAGTGGAAAATTTTACCTAAAAGGATTGCTTTTATCTTCTCCTATCAGGAGATATTTTTTTCTAAAGAAGGTCATATAAAAACCTACATAAATAATAGCCGGCAATACCAGGAGTAGTTTTAAAGTATTTACATAAGGGGGAACAGGAGCTTTGGTTATTATGAAGAAAAAAGGAACAAAAACACCTATAAGTAACATAATATAAACCGGTGCAATCCATTTCATTCCATTAGTAACACTTCGGTAAGTGTTACTACCCTCAGCCACATCAAAAGTTTCAACTGCACTGCTCATCCAGTTTATTTTACACTGAAGGGTATGTTGGCCTGGTGACAAGATAAATTCTTCCGTATCATCATTTTTTATTTGTCCCGCCTCCGAGCCATCGATTAACACCTTGTATCGTTGCCGGCGATTGACTAAACTGCCCTTTCGGGTTAAAACTAATTTTGCCGCCATAATAATTTATAAACTAAATAACCCTTTATTTAATACCTGTAAAGTGGTTGTTTTGTATTCCGCAGGAATCAGCAAAGACACGTTGTGCCTGCTGCCACCATAGCTCACCATTCGTACCGGAATATTATTGATAGCATCAAAAAGGCGCATCATTACTTGTGGCGTCTGTGCAATTTCATTTCCAACAATTGACACGATGGTTTGATTTTCGTCTATCTCTACTGTTCCAAAAGCCTGCAGCTCTTGTATAATATCAGCAAGATTTTCTTTGTTATCGATGGTAAGAGACACGGCAACTTCAGAAGTCGTGATCATGTCAATAGAGGTGCGATATTTTTCAAAGACTTCAAACACTTTTCTTAAAAAACCGTAAGCCAGCAACATGCGGCTACTCTTAATCTTTATTGCTACAATTCCATCTTTAGCGGCCACAGCTTTTACGCCCACACTACCCGCGTCTTCTACAATCAATGTTCCTTTTGCAGAAGGCTCCATTGTATTAAGCAATTTAACTGGAATATTGTAATGCTGAGCTGGCCAGATAGAAGCAGGATGCAAAATTTTTGCTCCAAAATAGGCCAACTCTGCAGCCTCCTCAAAACTCATTTGCTCTACTGCCACGGTTTTATCTACCACCCTAGGATCGTTGTTGTGCATGCCGTCAATGTCCGTCCATATTTCGCACACTTCTGCATTCATTGCAGCAGCTATTAACGATGCACTATAGTCGCTACCTCCGCGTTTTAGGTTGTCTACTTCACCTTTACTGTTGCGGCAGATATAACCTTGCGTAATAAAAATCTTTTTATCCTGGTGCTGTTTAATCTGCTGGGTAAGTTTTACCCTGATATTTCCGATTAAGGGTTCTTCATATGCATCTATCTGCATAAACTCCAATGCAGGCAGCAATTCATGATCTATACCGGCTTCTGCCAGGTAAGTTGAAAACAATTTGGTACTCATCAGTTCACCCTGTGCGAGAATGTCTTTGTTAAGTGCTTCGCTAAAAGATATTTTTAGAATGATGTTCAAAAACTCAAAATGCTCAGCAATCATCTTCAATGCTTTCTGTTGCGCCTCTTCGGTCGTTAGCAACAAACCTATAAATTCTTTATAGTGCTGTTCAAGTTTATCTATTGCATGTTTCGAAAAATTGCGATCACGGCTGGCAAGGCCATTACTGATTTCTATCAAAGCATTTGTAGTTCCGCTAAGGGCACTCAACACTACAATTTTAGGTTTGTCATCTTTTATAATCAGCTCTGCTACCTGATGCATTCTTTCTGGCTTGCCAACGCTGGTACCACCAAACTTCATTACTTTCATTAGTCACATTTTTTTAACGAAATGCAAATATAATTGTAGCCACGCACAAATAATACCTTGGTTCATTATTGTGATTTTGACCGGTTATTATTTAATTTTCTTCTTATTATCTTTAAAATACTTTTGCCTTAAATAATTGAATAACAGATGAGAAGCGTTGTTTTAGTGGCAGTTTTACTGACATTATCAGTTGTTGGAAAAAGCCAAAAGAAAAATTCAAATAATACCGTCGAAGGCAGGCCAAAACTGGTTGTAGGCATCGTTATCGACCAGATGCGCTGGGATTACTTATACCGCTATGCGGCACGTTATTCTGATAACGGTTTTAAACGAATATTAAACGAGGGTTTTAGTTGCGAAAATACTTTTATCCCTTACACGCCCACGGTTACCGCTGCAGGGCATACTTGTATATATACCGGATCGGTACCTGCAATACATGGTATAATGGGCAACAATTGGTATAGACGAGACCTGAAGAGAAGTTGGTATTGCACAGAGGATACAAGTGCAAAAACTGTGGGAAGCAACTCCAACGCCGGCGACATGTCGCCGTCGGGCATCTGGACCACGACGGTGACGGATGAATTAAGAATGGCAACAAACTTCAGATCAAAAGTGGTAGGCATTGCTTTAAAAGATCGTGGCGCTATTTTACCTGCCGGACATTCAGCAAACGGCGCTTATTGGTTTGACAACGCCAACGGTGCTTTTATCACAAGCAGTTACTATATGAAAGATTTGCCGGAATGGGTCAAACAATTCAACAACAGAAAGTTACCCGATCAGTACTTACAGCAAAACTGGAACACCCTCTACCCTATTGATACCTATATAGAAAGTACCGCTGACAACAAAAGTTACGAGGGCAATCTTGAAGACAACACCTTTCCGCACATAACGGCAAATATTAAAAATGACAAATACAATGCGTTGCGCACTACCCCCTACGGAAATACGCTGACATTTGAAATGGCAAAGGCTGCCATAGAGGGCGAACGCCTCGGGCAGACTGCATCTACTGATTTTCTTGCAGTTAGTTTTTCTTCGCCTGATTATATAGGCCATACATTCGGTCCTAATTCTGTTGAGGCTGAGGACAATTACCTGCGCCTTGATAATGAACTCGCGTCATTCTTTAACTACCTTGATAGAAAAATCGGAAATGGCCAGTACACCATTTTTATAACCGCTGATCATGCTGTGGCACATGTGCCTGAAGAGTTAAAAGAAAATAAAATACCGGCAGGGGTTTTAAGCGAAGGCGGGCTGCAGGCTGTTTTAAATGAAATGATAGAAAAACGCTTTAAAATAAAAAGTGCCGTTGCTTCCGTCATGAATTACCAGGTGTATTTGAACCGTGCTGTAATTGCAGAAGATGAACAAAAAGTAACCAATGCAGTTATCGAACGCCTGTTAGAATACCCCGCTATCGTGAACGCTTTTGCACTAAAAGAACTAAATACAACTACCCTTCCGGCTAACATAAAAAACATGGTTTCTAACGGCTATAATCAAAAGCTGAGTGGCGATATACAATTCATTTTTAAACCTCAATACTTTTCGGGCGGTGCTACGGGAACTACTCACGGCTCATGGAACCCGTACGATTCACATATTCCCTTACTTTGGTATGGTTGGGGTATTAAAAAAGGTAAGACCCACCGGGAAACTTATATGACTGATATTTCTGCTACTCTTTCAGCACTGCTTAACATACAAATGCCAAGCGGTTGTATTGGTCATGTGATAGAAGAAGTAATGCAATAATCTGTTGCTGTTTTGCTACTCTCTATAAATTGCAAAAGCCCAAAATGCGGGCTTTTGAAATTTAGTTTTGCAGTAAAACTTCTTAGGCTTTAGCCTGCGCTAATTCCATTTTAAGGTCGAGCGTTACGTCTTTACCAACTGTTGCTCCACCGGCTTCTGTAAGGTTATTCCACTTCAGATTATAATCGAAACGGTTAATTACTGTAGTTGCTTTAAAACCTGCTTTTGTATTACCATATCCATCTTTTGCGGTACCGCCATATACTACGTCAAACTTAACCGGTTTAGTTACATTGCGAATGGTGAGATTGCCGGTTAAAGCGTATTTATTACCTGAAACTTTTTTGAAAGAAGTGCTTTTAAAAGTCATGTTTGGATATTGGGCTGCATTGAAAAAATCGTCGCTTTTTAAATGCTTATCACGCATGTCATTGTCCGTATTGATACTGTTGACGTCAATATCAAAATCAACTGCTGCATCTGTAAAATCTGGTGTAGCAGAACTGACACTACCGGAGAATTTTTTAAAAGCACCTTCCACCTCTGAAATAACAAGATGGCTTACTGAAAACTTTACTGATGAATGGGCATTATCTACTGTCCATTTTGTCTGCGCAAATACTGCTGTCTGAATAAATGCTATTGCCACTAATAAAAATACTTTTTTCATGTGTTGATTTAATTATGCTGCAAATCTACATCGCGCCAGTGCTACCAGCCATTGAGGTACATTAAGAAAAATGGTTGATGTAGATCAATGCAGTGATTGGTGAAGCACTGCATTTCAAACGTTGTTATTTAATGATAGAATGGTAATGTACCTTGTGGCAGTCATCATTGACCTTTCCATCTACCTCTAAATCTGCGCATAACACTTTCAAAAATGCTCAATAGAAATAAACCAGAATACGCTCGATACGATCCTGACAGGCTGGAAATTGAAGCAGGATTAACATCAATTATCACACAAGAGAGTTCCCCAGAAGGTGACTGGTAATAACAGAGCAGACTACCAAAAATAAAAAATGCCGGACAAATCTTGCCGGCATCTTTCACTATCATTCAAAAAATTATTGACCCAATTTCGCTTTCAGATTTTGATCCAAAGCATCTAAAAATTCCTCGGTATAAAGATAATCAGTACCATGCGCAACTTTTGCTTTTACTGTAATTGCCAGGTCTTTTGTCATCTTACCGCTTTCTACAGTTTCTATACAAACCTGCTCCAATGC
>JALYZZ010000129.1 GCA_030948675.1 Bacteroidota bacterium
ATCGTGCAGATCCTGTTAAGTACGATTTTGCTTTGTTTGCGCTAGGTGTGGTAGAGAAATTTTAAATGTTAGTACCCGCAATGCAAGATGACCAGTTAATAAGGCGAGTGATTATTGAGCTGCAGAACTTGCAGCTCGAGGTAGTTATCTCGACAAATTCATATGCTGCGCTACACCAGGCGCTTGCTGAACGCCTCAATTTTCTAATTACCAATAACTTTCCTCTGCTTATTTCTATCTTATACCGGTTAGATATTTCAGAGAAAAAACTAACACAGTATTTAAGCGAGTATAAGCAGTTGGGTGCAGGCGATGTAATCGCTGAGCTTATTATAGAAAGACAGTTACAAAAACTACAGTCACGAAACCTATTCTCAAAAAATTCTTCAGATATTCCAGATGAAGAAAGGTGGTAACAATTAAATGCTTTCAAAAGGTTCAACCCTACTAAGAAAACTCCTCACGACCAGTCTCCGCGATTATTTTTCAGCTCCTGTTATTTCAGCTTCCGTTATCCATTATAATAAACGATAAAAAAAACAGTTTAATGAAATGAAAAAAAAGCTGAACGAAATGCGTTGCAACGATGATGCCAACGCATCCTTCGGCCAGGTACGTAAATACAGCCAAAAATGATTATTGCTGAAATAGGGCAGGCGCATGATGGAAGTGTAGGCATTTTACATTCTTATATAGATGCTCTTGCTAACACGGGTGTCGATGCGGTTAAATTTCAAACGCATATAGCTGAGGCAGAAAGCAGCTCTTTTGAAACCTTTCGTGTACCGTTTAGTTATGTTGATAAAAGCCGTTACGACTATTGGCAACGTATGCAATTGACCACTGAGCAATGGGTGGAAGTAAAGGAGCATTGTCATAAAGTGGGGTTGCAATTCATTTCTTCACCTTTTTCCTGCCAGGCAGTAGACGTGTTAAAAGCGGCAGGTGTAGACTGTTACAAAGTAGGGTCAGGCGAAGTCACCAATCTATTAATGCTTGAAAAAATAGCTGAAACAGGCAAGCCTGTTATTCTTTCAAGCGGTATGAGCACCCTGCAGGAATTGGATACAGCAGTAGGGTTATTCAAAGAAAAAAAGATAGAAGTGTCTGTATTACAGTGCACTACCGCTTACCCAACCAAGCCTTCAGAATGGGGGTTACATATAATAAAACAATTAAAGACTCGTTATAATATAGCTACAGGCCTTTCTGATCATAGCGGCGATATGATGGCTTGCCTCGCTGCAACAGCCTTAGGTGCTGACCTGCTCGAGTTTCATGTAGTGTTTGATAAAAGGATGTTTGGACCAGATGCCAGGGCGTCAATAGAGATTGATGAAATTGAAAGGCTTGCTATTGGTGTAAAGCAAATACGGGCTTCATTAGAAAACACCTTTTGCAAAGACAGTATTGCAGAAAGTATGTCCGGGTTAAAGCAGTTATTTGGAAAGTCATTGTGTGTAAACAAAGACTTGCCAACCAACCATACCATCTCTGTTAAAGATCTTGAAGCAAAGAAACCATCCGGTTATGGTATTGCGCCGTCTGACTACAAATCTATTATTGGCAAAAAGCTAAACAAAGCTCTAAGTCAATGGGATTTTTTAAACCATAAAGACTTTCAGTAACTATGAATAAGCGAAAAATATGCGTGGTTATTACAGCTCGTCCTAGTTACAGCCGAATTAAAACTACGCTGCAGGCAATTAAAAAGCATTCGAAATTAGAGTTGCAGATTGTGCTGGCAGGTCCTGCCCTTTTAAACAAGTACGGAAATGTCGACGCCATTTTGCATGATGATGGTTTTGAAGTAAAGGAAAAAGTCTACACCATGCTTGATGGAGAAAATCTTACATCTATGGCTAAGACAGTGGGAGTTGGGTTAGTGGAGTTGTCGAATGTGTTTTATAAACTGCAGCCAGATATGGTAGTAGTAATTGCAGATCGTTTCGAAACAATTTCGGTCTCTATTGCAGCCTCTTACCAAAACATACCCCTGGTACATATACAAGGCGGTGAAGTAACCGGAAGCATAGATGAAAAAGTGCGGCATGCAAATACAAAATTTGCAGACATACACCTGGTGTGTAATAAAAGAGCCATGGAAACTGTAATAAAGCTGGGTGAAGACCCTGCATACGTTTTTAATTCAGGATGTCCTTCTATTGATTTAGCTCGTAATGTTCTTAAAAATCCTGCTTTAAACTTTGACCCATATATAAAATATGGCGGCTTTGGCAGTAAACCTGATTACACTAAAGGATACATTGTAGTAATGCAACATTCTGTTACAACTGAGTTCGCAGAAGCGAAATTTCAGGTGGAAGAAACCCTGCAGGCTATAAAAGATATCAAAATTCCTACTTTCTGGTTTTCTCCTAACGCCGACGCCGGCTCAGACGCCGTAACGCAGAGCATTAGTTATTATCGCAGTCATTACGACTTAGCTCACGTACACTTTTTTGACAACATGATTCCTGACGACTTTCTCAGGCTGGTCTACAATTCAATCTGTCTTATTGGTAACAGCAGCATGGGCATTAGAGAATGTTCTTATCTGGGTGTTCCGGTCATTAACATTGGAAACCGGCAAAGCGGCAGGGAGCGTGGTTGCAACCTACTTGATGTAGAACATGACAAGGAGGCGATTATCGAAGGGATTCGTTACTGGCAAAATAATGAAAAACCTGCACAGTCTTTTGTTTATGGAAAAGGCGATGCAGGTAAAAAGATGGCAGACTTTTTAGCTACAATAAAACCACGGTATTCTAAAATCCTACAATTCCAAGATGAAAAACCTGTGTATCATTCCAGCCCGGTCAGGCTCAAAAGGAGTACCCGGAAAAAACATAAGGCCGCTTAGCGGAAAGCTATTAATAAAATATACCTTCCAATCGGCACTCGAATGCCGTTTCTTAGACAAAATCATTCTCAGTACCGATTGCGCTACGATTGCAAGGGCTGCAGAAAATACTTCTATAGAAGTTCCCTTTATGCGGCCCAAACACCTCGCAGCCGACTGTACCCCCACTTTAGAAGTCATTAAACATGCTTTAAATTTTTTTGACCGTAAAGGAGATTATTACGACAATGTTTGCCTTTTACAGCCTACGTGTCCTTTTAGAAGTGAAGGCTTTGTAGAAAAATGTTTTGAAAACTTTGTTGCTTCTGATGCCGATTGTCTTGTTTCTGTAAAAGAAGTGCCCCACGAATACAACCCTCACTGGGTATTTGAAGCGGACCACTCAGGCTACCTTAAAATTGCAACGGGTGATAAGACCATTATTCCATCGAGGCAATTGTTACCTAAAAGTTTTGCAAGAGATGGAAGTGTATATGTTTTCAAGGCGAATAATATTCGGGAAAGAAATTCTATTTTTGGCGACTCCATTTCTTACCTGCAATCCGATAACCTTTGGCATGTAAATATTGATACCTTGAATGATTGGAAGCGAGCTGAAATGATAGCTAAAATGTTATGCGTAGTTTCGTAAGTAATTAGCAAAAACGACTATACATTGATAGAATTACCCGCCAATATCAGAGACAGTGTAATTTTTACAGATACTGATAAGTCAGCGTTGGCACAGGTAAAAAGTATCCCTTTGGTTGATCCATCTTTTTACGATGTTAATCTTACCAGCATCGTCCAGTATTTTGCCCTTAGCCCGGACGAAATGGAACTGGAAGTACAAAAATATGCGGCAAAGCTACTGGCAAAAGGAAAAGTTAATGAAGCCTGGCAGGTCTTGCTGGTCACTAACTAATTGTACTTTTTTGAATAATTTTACACCATGTTTTTTGCTGAAACCTGGTACGGATTACTCATCATCATCGCGCTTCGGTATTTTCTTATCGCAGGTGTCGCCTACCTTTTTTGGTACAAGATAAAAAGGGAGAAAATAGCTTACAAAAAGATACAACTGCGTTTTCCGCGAAATAAAGATTATCGACGCGAGATTTTTTATTCGCTCATTACTATTGTCATTTTTGCCGCTGTGCCTGCTGCTATGTTGTTAACACCCTTTAGGCAGTATACCCAATATTACCAGCATGTTGGTGAGTATAGTATATGGTGGTTTTGGCTTGCTTTTCCGATAATGTTCATTGTACACGACACGTATTTCTATTGGATGCATCGTATCATGCATCATCCAAAACTCTTCAGGTCTCTTCACCTGGTACATCATCAATCAACCAATCCGTCTCCCTGGGCTGCCTTTTCTTTTCAACCTGCAGAGGCTTTTTTTGAAGCAGGCATTTTTGTTATTTTAATTACGATGATGCCGTTGCATCTCATTCATCTCTTTGTATTTTTTCTTGTAATGATGGTGTACAATGTATACGGTCATTTGGGTTGGGAATTATATCCTTCAGGTTTCTCAAAACATCCTATTGGAAAATGGATCAATACATCTGTTAATCACAACCAGCATCACCAGTTCTTTACCGGAAACTATGGTTTATACTTTTTGTTTTGGGACAGGCTGATGGGAACATTGAGAACGGATTATGATCCCTATTTCGAGCAGGTTACTGCAAGGCTACCATCACCTGCTAAGAAGCAAATAACACAAGGGGTTGAGGCCTGACCAACCAATGTAAGTAACTGTTTGCGCCTACAGTAAAGGTCAAAATGATTAACAGCGTATAAGGTGTTGATCTTATTCCTCTTCGACCTCTTTCCATTTGTAATCCCTAATTTTGCGGCTCGTTTAAATATAAGAATAATGAGTCAACAATTGAGTGAGCAGGAATTGATACGCCGCGAGAAGCTAAACGCACTGCAAAAACTAGGGATTGATCCATATCCGGCAGCTTTGTATCCTGTTAATGCCAGCTCCGTTTCAATAAAGGAAAATTACAAAGGCGAGGTGAACAAAGCAGACTTTACAGACGTGTGTGTTGCCGGTCGTATTATGAGCATTCGTGATATGGGTAAGGCTGCTTTTGCTGTTATACAGGACAGCGCAGGCAAAATTCAGGTATACCTGAAGCGTGACGAAATTTGCTCCGGAGAAGACAAAACTTTATACGATCAGGTCTGGAAAAAGTTGCTGGATATAGGCGATGTTATTGGTGTGAAGGGATATGTATTTACGACCAAAACAGGTGAAACATCCATACACGTAAAAGAATTTACGTTACTTACAAAATCGCTAAAGCCATTACCAATAGTTAAGGAAGCTGAAGGCCATACATTTGATGCGGTCACAGACCCGGAGTTTCGATACAGGCAGCGATATGCCGACTTAATAGTTAATCCACATGTAAAGGAAGTATTTGTGAAACGCACGAAGTTAATGAATGCAATACGTGCGTTCTTGAATGAACAGGGCGCACTTGAAGTAGATACTCCCGTGCTGCAAAGTATTCCCGGAGGTGCCGCTGCTAAGCCTTTTATTACCCATCACAATGCGCTGGATGTTCCTTTTTATATGCGCATTGCAAATGAGCTATACCTGAAACGGCTAATAGTTGGTGGATTTGACTGGGTCTACGAATTCAGCCGCAACTTTAGAAATGAGGGAATGGACAGAACGCATAATCCGGAGTTTACTGTGCTTGAATTTTATACCGCGTATAAAGATTACGAATGGATGATGAACACGACGGAGCAGTTAATGGAAAGAGTTGCTATTGCAGTTAATGGAACTTCTAAAGTAACGGTTGGAGATAGAGAAATTGATTTTAAAGCACCATACAAGCGTGTAAGTATTTACGATGCAGTAAAAGAACATACTGGTTTTGATGTAAGTGAAATGGGAGAGGACGAACTAAAAGATGTTTGCAAACAATTGCATTTAAAAAGCGATGCAAGCATGGGGAAAGGCAAATTGGTAGACGAGATATTTGGCGGTAAATGTGAACAATATTATATCGAGCCCACGTTTATCATCGATTATCCTGTTGAGATGAGTCCGCTTACTAAAAAACATCGTAGCAAGGTTGGCCTTGTAGAGCGGTTTGAATTAATGGTCAACGGCAAGGAGATCGCAAACGCTTATAGCGAATTGAATGACCCGATAGAACAGCGCAAACGTTTTGAAGACCAGGCTAAGCTAATGGAAAGGGGTGATGACGAAGCGATGTTTATAGATTATGATTTTTTAAGAGCACTTGAATATGGAATGCCGCCAACATCCGGAATTGGTATTGGTATAGACAGGCTTTGCATGCTTATGACCAACCAGCCATCCAT
>JALYZZ010000518.1 GCA_030948675.1 Bacteroidota bacterium
ATTGCGGCTGGCCGGAAAAACAGTGATCGTACCAACGGTGCCAACAGTTGGCGCGCCAGGTATTTGAGTGGTAATGTGTCGGAGAGCAAGAATAATTTCCGCAGCACCTACCAATGCATCCTGCCTTATGGCCATAGGCACAGACCCAGCGTGTCCTGCCATGCCTCTAAGCTTTACAGTGAGCCACAGAGGTCCAGAGATGCCACTAACCACGCCAACCGGCTTATTGGCAAGGTCAAGTATAGGGCCTTGCTCTATATGTAATTCAAGAAAACAATAAATGCTGCCCAGCATATATTCGCTTTCAGTGAACTTATGAGGGTCGCAACCAAAATCAATAAGCGCCTGCCTGCGGCTGATGCCATCTTTATCTTTTCTATCCAGCTCCCCTTCTTCGAGCTTGCCGAGTATACCTCGGCTGCCAAACAATCCTTTATTAAAACGCCAGCCTTCTTCATCTGCAAACGATACTACCTCTATGCTGCGCTGAGGTTGTATGCCTTGTTCAGTGAGCGTTTTGGCAGCTTCAATAGCACACAATACACCGGCGACACCATCAAAGCGGCCACCGTACGGTTGGCTATCGAGGTGAGAACCCATCATCAATACTGGTAGTTCAGGGTTAGTTCCTTCGAGCCTTCCGATCAGGTTTCCAAAATTGTCGACTCGTGTTGTCATGCCTGCTTCCAACATCCACGATGAAGCAAGTTCAAAAGCCTGCATCTCGGTTGTTGTCATTGTAGGCCTGTTAGTGCCGGTATCTCCGATCTTGCCAATTTCACTCATTTGTTCAAAGTGTTGTTGGAGTCTTGCAGAGTTTATGATCATGAGTATCAGTTTAAGATTGGGAAATCAAAAAATTTAAAAGTAGTGAACGACTAGCTTATATAACTTCGATTATGGAATGATTGGGGTTGGCTATCTTGAATAGAATAATTAGTTGACCTGCTATCAATGGCAACAAGTTAGGAATTATAAGGAATGGTGGAGTTGTTTTTTTTAATTTTTATGATATACGCATTTGTGCCAAACCAGCCATTATCCCCCGGCCGTCATAAGGCCCTTCCCGGAGATCTCTGACCTACTAACATGATGACTGTTTGACTTATCGACTTTGTTTATCTTTGCGCCATGAAGATTTTGATGGTTTGTCTTGGCAACATTTGCAGAAGCCCGATGGCTGAAGGGATATTGAGAGATAAAGTCGAAAAGACAGGTCTTGATTGGCTGGTTGATAGTGCAGGTACGCTTGGCCGTAACGAAGGATGTCAACCGCATCAATTTTCGCAAAAAGTTGCAAAGCAATATAACATAGACATCTGCCAGCACAAATGCAGGTATTTTACCAGGGAAGACATGAAGAACTTTGATAAGATCTATGTAATGGATGACGAAAATTACCTCGACGTAAAACGAATAAGTGGCAATACGTGGGACTCAGGAAAGGTAGACCTGATACTGAATGAACTTTACCCGGGAGAAGACCAGATAGTGCCAGACCCATGGTACGGCGGAGAAGAAGGCTTTCATAAGGTATACGCAATACTCGATCAGGCATGTGACGCGATCATTAAAAAATATGCGTCCCCTATGCACTCAGTCTAATTTAATTTTCAACTCTCACATCATCTGCAAACGCTTGTAGCTTGAGGCTGGCAGCTAGCAGCTAGCAGCATAAACATGGTTAAATGAAAGCAACACTACCGCAAGGAACAAGAGATTTTTCGGCAGACATAGTTCGTAAACGCAATTACATTTTTAATACGATACGCCATGTCTTTGAGCTCTACGGTTTTCAACCGTTGGAAACACCGGCAATGGAAAATCTGGAAACATTGATGGGCAAATACGGAGAAGAAGGTGATAAATTAATTTTTAAAGTTTTAAATAATGGGTTAGAAAGGCCCGAAAAACATGCAAAAGCAAATGAGGCTTTTTCGAAAGTTTTGGAAGGCAGAAATACGAAAGATCTGACCGAACGCGCATTGAGATACGATCTAACAATTCCATTTGCCCGGTATGTAGCCATGAATCTTGGACAGCTTACCCTACCATTTAAACGTTATCAAATTCAACCGGTATGGCGCGCCGATAAACCTCAAAAAGGCAGATACCGCGAATTTTACCAGTGCGATGCAGATGTGGTAGGAAGCAATAGTTTATTGAATGAAGCTGAACTTACAAGCATTTATGCAACCGTATTTAGAAAGCTGGGAATAGACGTAGAAATTAGAATTAATAGCCGAAAAATTCTTTCAGCCTTAGCAGAATTATGTGGCGGGGCTGAGAAAATGATGGACATAACCACAGCCATTGATAAACTGGATAAAATAGGCATCGAAAAAGTAAAAGAAGAATTGTTGCAAAGAGGTTTAGGAGCGCAGCAAATCTCGATAATCGAAAACTACCTGCTGATAGACGGAACCAGTGAAGCAAAAATTTTTACATTAAAGAACATACTTGGAGACATTGAAGCCGGTAAAAAAGGAATTGCAGAAATTGAATTTCTTCTTGAGTTCCTTCCGTCGTCTGTCATGCGGTATGTGACAACTGATTTTACACTTGCACGTGGGCTAAACTATTACACCGGAATTATTTTCGAAGTAAAAGCCAAAGGCGTACAAATGGGAAGTATAGGTGGTGGTGGAAGGTATGATGACCTGACGGGATTATTTGGTGTACCAAACGTACCGGGGGTAGGCATTAGTTTCGGAGTTGATCGCATGTACGATGTAATGGAAGAATTGAAACTATTTCCGGAGACAGTGCAAGCCGCAACTAAAGTACTATTCTTCAACCTCGGCGAACCTGAAAGCAAAGCCGCATTTAAGCTAATGCAGCAATTAAGAGACAAAGGAATTTCGGCAGAAATTTTTCATGAAAACGCGAAGTTTGACAAGCAGTTTAAATACGCTGATAAAAAGGAAATCCCTTATGCAGTTATTATTGGCAGCAAAGAATTAAGCGAGGGAACGTGTGTTATTAAAGACTTGAAGAAGGGCGAGCAGAAAATAATTAAGCAAGGGGAATTGTTAAATGAAGGGTTTTAACAACAAGGCTAGTTAAACGGGTATTTCATGGCATGTTATTCGATTTTCCCTGGTCAAAAAATTACCATGAAAACTTCCCTAATTTTAATTCTTTTGGGTGCTATTGCTTTCGCAGGTTGCAGCAGCAGTGCTTATCCCGGTTCGTCCAATTATCCAAGCAGTGGCTCTAATCAATATCCTTATCCTAACCAGTATCCTCCCGGCGGTACTAGCCAATACCCTTATCCAACTTATCCTTCTAATCAACGCCGAAATGACCAGGTGGTAGTAACCAGAGATGGAAGAGTGATAGATAAGTATGGCCGTGTAGTAGGCACCACACAACAATTGCCTCCCTCACAGCCGCGGGCGGTATATGGTTCGAGACCTGATAGAAGTTATGACCATGACGAGCGAAGGAACGATGAACGTTACGAAAGAAATCGGCGGCATGATGATGACCGGTACGAAAAACGCGGCGAATACGAAAGACATGCCGAAAATGAAAAGCACCGCGATAATGAACAGTATGATGGAAAAGGAAACTGGAAAAACACACAATCAGACCGAAGCAACAGGCAATAATTTCTGAAGAAACAATGTTAAAGGGTTGATGATGTTCAGCCCTTTTTCCTTTGAAAAGAATTTTGTGCTAAGAAAAAGTAATGGTTGTAACCAAATTGCTTTCTTCGGATAATTCTTTCAATCTGTAGCTGCTTTTTTAAAACGAACTCCAGTTTGTTACCTCAATTTCAGAAAACTTTACATATTACAGTTCCTTTTGAAGAGCTGGCTTATGTACCTTCGCCGACATGAAATCACAAAAAAATATTCGCCATTTAACCTTCGAAGAATTGGCGAACTATTTTGAACAGATTGGCGAAAAAAAATTTAGGGCAAAACAGGTTTACGAATGGCTTTGGTTGAAACAGGCGCACAGTTTTGAGGCGATGACCAACCTAAGCAAAGAATTAAGGAATACGTTAAATGAGCATTTTACACTGCCTGCTCTCAACGTCGAGACGATCCAATATAGCGAAGACGGAACTGTAAAAAGTCGGTTTAAGACCGTGGAGGGCCACATGGTGGAAGGTGTTTTAATACCGGCTGACGAGAGACAAACAGCGTGCGTGTCATCGCAAATTGGTTGCAGTCTTAGTTGTAAATTTTGTGCAACCGGGTATATGGAGCGGAAACGCAACCTTGATTATGACGAAATATATGATGAAGTTGTACTGTTAAACCAACAGGCAAACAAGGTGTATAATAAGAAATTGAGCAATATCGTTTTTATGGGAATGGGTGAACCGCTGTTGAACTATAAAAACGTTCTGAAAGCGATAGAAAAAATAACTTCACCAGAAGGATTGGGGATGAGCCCAAGACGAATAACAGTATCTACCGCCGGGGTAGCAAAAATGATAAAACAACTGGGCGATGACAAGGTTCGCTTTAACCTTGCTCTAAGCCTGCATGCTGCCAATGATGCAAAGCGCAACGAGATTATGCCGATCAACGAAACTAACAACATCAAGGCGTTGATTGAAGCGTTGAATTATTTTTATAAGCAAACAGGTAACGAGATTACGTTTGAATATATCCTTTTTCAAAATTTTAATGACTCAATAAAAGATGCTGATGATCTTATTAAAATTTATCGCCAGGTTCCTGCGGACCTCGTTAATATAATTGAGTACAACCCTATTGATGCAGCTAAGTTTCTAAAACCTGACGAAGAAACAGTTGAAAAGTTTATGAACCATTTATCGAAAGCACGTGTAAATGCAAGGCTTCGCAGAAGTCGTGGAAAAGACATAGACGCGGCATGCGGGCAATTGGCAAATAAAAATACTCTTGCATTGCTTGACAAAGCAGGTAGATTAGAGACTAATTAGTGGGTATTTATCCGTGCCTTTAAATTAACAATGTCACTTTTGCATGTTATTCCATATGCGTCTCTTTTAGCATAAAAAGAGCTTTGAAATAACTTAAAAAATATACAAACTGCTTTTTAGATAGCATTATCAGCCTAAATTGTATCCCATTTCATAACACAAACACAGCTACTTTGGAAAAAAACTTTAAATGGTCCAATGAAAGTGAACCACACAAACAGCGGACAAAGGAAATCATTACAAAACACCCGGAAATTCGACAGTTAATCGGTAGAAATCCTTATACAATTTTTGTAATTATACTGTGCGTAGGTATTCAAATTGCATTGGCGGTTTTATTAAAAGATGCTTCATGGTGGTTGGTTTTTGCAGCGGCTTATCTTGTAGGAGCGTTCGCGTGTCATACACTTTTTGTTTGCATTCATGAGTGCGCACATAATCTTCTTTTTAAACACAGAACGGCAAATACATGGTCAGGTATTTTGTCCAATTTACCGCTTGTTTTTCCTAGCTCAGTATCATTTCAGAAGTACCATATAAAGCACCATTCTTTCCAGGGAGTAGAAGAATTAGATGCAGACATGCCTTTTCAATGGGAAGCAAGACTGATAGACAATTCCAGAATCGGTAAAGCTATTTGGCTGCTGTTTTACCCTGTTTTTCAGTTGCTTAGGCCTATGCGTTTAAAAGAAATTAATGTGTGGGATAAATGGACAGTTGTTAACTGGATAGTACAATTTAGCTTCATGGCTGCTATTGTTTACTTTTTGGGAGCTCATAGTGTAGTATATCTTGTTGCCGGTTTCTTTTTCTCTGTTGGCTTACATCCACTTGGTGCAAGGTGGGTGCAGGAACACTACCTTACTCATGGCGACCAGGAAACCAAAAGCTATTATGGTGTTTTAAACACTGTTAATCTTAATGTTGGTTATCATAATGAGCACCACGATTTTCCTTCTGTAGCCTGGAACAGGTTGCCTAAGGTCAAAAAAATTGCTAATTCCTACTATGATACGCTCGGCTATCATACTTCTTATACAGGTTTATTGTTTCGCTTCCTTTTTGATAAAAACATCTCCATTTACTCGCGCGTTGCCCGTGCAAATCGTGGTAAAGTAAAGGTGACTAAAGAACATGTTATACCTGCTGCTAAAATGGTAGAGACACAGGAAGAAGTGAATGCGTAGCGATAACCGGTAAAGATTTACCTGCGATATAATTAAAACATAAAAGGAGACCCAACCGTCTCCTTTTATGTTTTAATTGATAACTGAACAAAAATTTGATGGAACTACGCCCGGCTGGTGTTTTCAACCCTTCAAATTCTTAAAAAATAAGGTCATAGCGATAATAAAAGTTCATCGAATCAAAATCATAAATGTTTATCCCTTTTCGAGATTTAGGTACTAGTTTTTCCTGGTGATAGTAAAATATTTTCATCCTGAAAATATATCATACCGTGCAGAAATCAATTTTGCTTTTGCCCGCGTTCTACCTTGTTTTTTGCTATTAAATAGTCTACCTGCGTAATTACTCCAGCATTAAATCTTACTTCGGCTGTAAAGCATTTTTGCTCGTTGTATGTTGCGTTAGTGATGCAGCCGGTCTTCGTTTTTGACACATGTCCGGTAGCATTCATTCCTTAAAAATTTCAAGAATTAAGTAGAATAAGAGGAAATGTAAAATAAACTAGTGTTAAGCAATACGATATGTAACGCCTTCAATGGCAAGATTTGTAGCGGGGAAAATGTTGCGTGCTTCCAGAAGAAAATCGTCCAATTCTTCATATTTGCTGCTAAAATGTCCAATCAATAAATTGCTTGCATTAGCTCTTATAGCAATATCTGCAGCCTGGTGAGTAGTTGAATGAAAGCGCTGCAAAGCCCGCTCTTCGAGATCTTTCAGGTACGTCGTTTCGTGGTATAAGAGCGTTACCCCTTTCACCTTTTCTGCCACCAGCGGATTGTAAACCGTATCAGCACAATAGGCGTAGCTTTTAGCAGGTGTATTAGCAATGGTAACTGCTTCGTTTGCCACTACTTCACCGGTGTTCGTTATTACATCTTCACTCATCTTAAGCTGTTCAAATTGTCCTGCTGTCAACCGGAAAGAACCGATGGTATCTTTGTTTATTTTTCTTGGCTTTTTCTTTTCTCTAAACACAAACCCCCAACATTGTATACGGTGGTAAACATGAAAAGTCTCTACAGAAAAGCGTGGCTCGTCTATCAAAACACCTTCTCCTTGAAGTGAATGAAATTGAAGGTTGTAACCAAACTTTGTATCGGCCGCAGCAAGCATTAAATCGATGATAGGTTTCAGTTCGGGCGGTGCATAAATATGCAGATCGGTATCTCTGCCTAAAAGCCCCATGCTGGTAATTAACCCCGGAAGGCCGAAATAATGGTCGCCATGAAGGTGGGAGATAAATATATGGTTAATCCGGCTTCTGCGTATTTTATACCGCGCCAGTTGCATTTGAGTTCCTTCACCACAGTCAATTAAAAACTGGAATTGATCAAGCGTAACCAGTTGTGCAGTAGGATGCCGGTCATAAGCCGGCAAGGCAGAATTATTTCCTAATATGGTTACGCCAAACATTGTTAAAACAGTGATTTTATTATTTGTTAAAGATAGCGGAAATAGAGCTTCAATAATCTGTGTCGGAGATGCGGAAGTCGTTACTTTTTACTTCCGGGCAAGCAACTTTAAGACATTAATATTTAGAATGATGTTACAGCAAAACGGCAACAAAGTAAAGAGTTGAGATGTAAAATGTTGAGGCGTTAATAGGGTACATAAAGCTTGAAAAACTTAAAGGTTTTCAATGTTCTCATCCATTAATTCTCTTTCAATTTCTTCCATTTGTACAATGTCTCCTGCCTCAATTTCAGTCGGTGCCACGTTCATTTCTTCAAGTAGCTCCATATTATCCAGTTTCTCTTCTATTTGCGGATGAAGGCCGCATATCACAAATGAGGCATTTCTTTCATAAAAAAGCTGCTGCACCTGTGCCAATTCTTCAGCAGCTTTTTCTTCAATATTTTCTATTTCCTCCATTTTTAGCACCACATTACTAATCTGTTGCTGCAAAAATTTCGTAACTAATTGGGAAAGGTCTGCTGCTATATTGGCAGTGAAAATCGGTTCCATCAGCGTTATAACATAAAATCTCTCTTTGGTATCAATTTTGACCTTCATGATTACGGTTTGATTAACATATGTGAATAACGACGTATACTCAAGCTTCAAAAATATTCGTTATTATTGTATCAACGCAATTTAAACTTTATGGATAATAATTTTTCAGCCCAGGTAAAGGAAATCATTTCATTCAGCAGGGAGGAAGCTCTTAGGTTGGGAAATGATTTTATAGGCACTGAACACTTACTGCTCGGACTGATTAGAGAGGGTGAAAATACAGCTATCCGCATTTTAAAAACATTAAATGTAGACCTGTACGAGCTTCGCAAAGAGGTTGAACTGGCAGTAAAAGATAAAACAGGAAAAAACATTGCTAACATCAACAGTTTGCCCTTAACGAAGCAGGCTGAAAAAGTGATTCGCGTAACCGTTTTAGAAGCGAAGGCGCTTAAAAGCCCGCTGGTAGAAACTGAACATCTGATGCTTTCAATTTTAAAAAACAAAGAAAACATAGCCACACAAATATTAAATCAATTTGATGTAGATTATGATGTGTTTAGAAATGAATTGGGTATGGTGAGGAGCAGTGAACCGAGAAACGAATACACCGAAGACAACGATGATGATTTTGATGATGACAGGAAAGGTTACTCTCAACAACAACGTTCTAAACAACAGAGTAATCCAAAAAGCAAAACGCCGGTTCTTGACAATTTCGGTCGCGATATAACCAAGCTAGCCGAAAGTGGTTCTCTTGACCCGATTGTAGGGCGTGAAAAAGAGATAGAGCGGGTAAGCCAGATTTTAAGCCGCCGCAAAAAGAACAACCCTATTTTGATAGGTGAGCCTGGTGTGGGAAAAACAGCCATTGTTGAAGGCTTGGCCTTACGGATTGTACAACGAAAAGTTAGCCGTGTGTTGTTTGACAAAAGAGTGATCAGCCTTGACCTTGCAGCTTTGGTTGCCGGAACCAAATACCGCGGTCAGTTCGAAGAGAGAATGAAGGCGATAATGAATGAACTGGAAAAGAATCGTGATGTGATCTTGTTTATAGATGAGATACATACTATTGTGGGTGCCGGTGGAGCAAGCGGATCACTTGATGCATCTAACATCTTTAAGCCAGCCCTCGCAAGAGGTGAGTTACAATGCATTGGTGCCTCTACTTTAGATGAGTACCGTATGTACATTGAAAAAGATGGTGCTTTAGACCGCCGTTTCCAAAAGGTAATGGTAGATCCGCCATCTGTTGATGAGACTATTCTAATACTTACCAATATTCAAAGCAAGTACGAGGATTACCACAGTGTTTCTTATTCTGAAGAAGCTATCGAAGCTTGCGTAAAGCTTAGCGACAGATATATGACTGACCGTTTGTTGCCCGATAAGGCAATTGACGTATTGGACGAAGTAGGTGCAAGAGTTCATCTTAAAAACATCAATGTACCGAAGGAGATCTTAGACTTAGAGAAGAAGATAGAAGACATAAAACTGGAGAAGAATAAGGTCGTAAAAAGTCAGCGATTTGAAGAAGCTGCTGCCCTTCGCGATACTGAAAAGCGGTTGGGTGAGGCTTTGGAGAAAGCCAAAACTTCGTGGGAAGAGGAGAGTAAAAACAAGCGCTTTCCGATCGATGAAGAAGCAATCGCCGAGGTAGTAAGTATGATGACGGGAATACCAGTGAAGCGCATGGTGGAAGCGGAAACGGAGAAACTGCGCCGGATGGGTGATGATATGAAGGCAATGGTTGTTGGACAGCAGGAGGCAATTGGTAAGGTTACCAAAGCGATACAACGTAATCGGGTGGGACTAAAAGATCCTAAAAAACCAATTGGTACTTTTATATTTTTAGGACCTACAGGGGTTGGTAAAACAGAGTTGGCTCGTTCACTTGCCCGTTACATGTTCGACAGTGAAGATGCGTTAATTCGTATTGACATGAGTGAATACATGGAGAAGTTTACAGTAAGCCGGTTGGTTGGTGCCCCTCCGGGATATGTGGGATATGAAGAAGGCGGTCAGCTTACTGAAAAAGTGCGTCGTAAACCGTATAGCGTAATTTTATTGGATGAGATAGAAAAAGCCCATCCGGATATTTATAACATCTTGCTGCAAGTATTAGATGATGGAGTGTTGACAGATGGATTAGGTAGAAAGATCGATTTTAAGAACAGCCTCATTATTATGACGTCTAATATAGGTGTACGCCAGTTAAAAGAATTTGGTGATGGTGTAGGATTTGCCACGGCAAACCGCGTTCAAAATGCTGATGAAAATAATAAAGCGGTTATAGAAAAAGCATTGAAACGCACATTCTCTCCTGAATTTTTAAACAGGATAGATGATGTAGTGGTATTCAATTCCCTTACAAAAGAGCATATATTTGAGATCATTGACATACTGATGAAAAATGTAATGAAGCGTTTGACCAACCTGGGCTTTGGCTTGGAGTTGACTGAAGCAGCGAAAGAGTTCATTGCAGAAAAAGGCTACGATGTACAATTTGGCGCAAGACCTTTGCACAGGGCTATTCAGAAGTACCTTGAAGATGAACTAGCTGAAGAGATTTTAAGTATGAACGTAAAGCAGGGAGATGTACTAATTGCGGATCTAGACAAAGCGAATGAAAAAATTATTTTTAGCCTGAAAGAAAAAATTGAGGAAAAAGAACAAAGTCAGGCGTAGTTCTCGTAGTTTTAGCTTTTTAAGCCATCCAACAGCTTGTCTGTTGGGTGGCTTTTTTGTTTGTGTATTTCCCGCTCGTCATTTCAAGATCATCATACGCTTGCCTCCCTACCTATCCTATATGGTTGAAGATTAATTGATACCAGCAATTCGAATTTTTAAAAGGCGGCTTGAAGGAGCTATTTTTTCAGGTATTTGTTTCATTTTTGCAAAAGCAATTCCTGGCCTATATGAAAAAGATTATTATCACGATAGATGGCTATTCTTCGTGTGGAAAAAGCACTTTGGCTAAAGCACTCGCATCAGCGCTTAATTATGTATTTGTTGACAGCGGCGCAATGTATAGGGCCATCACGCTCTACTTTTTGAGAAATCACGTAAATTGGAATAACCGAGGGGAAGTAATAAAGGCACTTGAAAACATAACACTTGAGTTTTTTTACTTCAAAGAAAATGGAATAAGTGAGATCTACCTGAATGATGAAAATGTAGAGTGGCTTATCAGGGATATGGTAGTTGCAGAAAATGTAAGCGAAGTGGCAGCGGTAAGGGAGGTGCGTGAGTTTGCTGTAGATCAGCAGCGCAAGATGGGTAATACAAAAGGAATTGTAATGGACGGAAGAGACATTGGAACGACTGTTTTTCCAGATGCAGAATTGAAGATCTTTCTTACCGCAGACCCGGTAGTGCGGGTTGAGCGAAGGTTTAGAGAAATGCTTTCTAAAAATCCGCATATAACCATTGAGGAGGTAAGAACAAACCTGGAAGTAAGGGACTATATAGACAGCCATCGTGAATTCAGTCCGCTTAGGAAAGCCGATGATGCGATAGTTCTTGATAATTCGAGATTATCAGTAAAAGATCAGTTGAAAATAGCTTTAAAACTGGTAAAAAAACGGTTAGAAATAGCCGAGGCAGTCTAAAGGTTAGTGCTAGTTTTACAAAACAAAGGAAACTGGTAAATTAAATAACGTTACCTGATCCCTTTATAACCAATTTCTTTAATAAACCGCCCTTTTTTTACGCAGAACTAAGTTTTATTCACGCAACTGCAGTCGCTGCATCCTCGACAGTTTTACTAACATTATAAAAAGAAACGAGTTTTCTTATCACCCCCTCTACTACGGCATCCGGGCAGCTTGCTCCGCTGGTGATTAAAATTCTTACAGGGTCTTTTAAAGGAAGATAGTTAACCGTATGCATCTCCTGCTTCGTATGGAAATTGTGATGAATGATTTCTGTGTTAGACAAAATTTTATCGGGCGAGTCAATGTAGAAAGTAGGCAGTTTTTCTTCGCACAGCTCTACCAGGTGAGAAGTATTACTGCTATTGTAGCCACCCACAACGATTGCCAGATCTGCCTCGGTTTGTAGCAAACCGTGAACGGCCGTTTGATTATCGTTGGTGGCATAACATAGTGTGTCACGTGTATCGGCAAAGTGTTGCTCGATATTTTCAGCATTCAGGCTATAACGCCTGATCATTATTTCTTTAAGATAATCGCTAATCGCCTGGGTATCGCTTGCCAGCATTGTTGTTTGATTTACTACTCCAATGCGTTGTAAATCTCTTTCTACTAAAAAGCCTTCTGAAAAACGTCCTTTAAATTCTATATAAAATGCTGCCGCCGGTTTCTCCCCGACGATGTATTTTGCCAGTTCAATCGTCTCCTGCATATCGTTCACTACAATGGTTGGCGTATTTGCAGCGCTATGACTAAAGGTAGCTCGTGTTTCTTCATGCGATGGCTTGCCGTGTACCACTATACTATATCCTCGTTGAGCTATCTGTTCGCTCCTGTTCCAAACTTTTTCTACGAATGGGCAGGTGGTATTGTATTTTTCTGTCGTAATTCCGATGGCATTTAATTTTGCTTCAATTGCCAGGGTGGTTCCAAAAGCAGGGATGATGACCACATCATCAGCAGCAAGTTCATTAAAATCTACCAGTGGCTTTCCCTTTGTGTCTTGAAGAAATCTTACTCCCCTGTTTACCAGGTCAGCATTTACCTGAGGGTTGTGTATCATTTCACTTAACAGAAAAATTCTTTTTCCCGGGTTTTCGTCTATTGTGCGAAAGGCTATCTCTATGGCGTTTTCAACACCATAGCAGAAACCGAAGTGCCGGGCCAGAAAAATTTCAACAGGCCCAAAGTTGAGCAATGTAGG
>JALYZZ010000519.1 GCA_030948675.1 Bacteroidota bacterium
GCTGTTACCCGGTAATCATTAATTATTTTTAATTCGAATATTTATGACTAGTAGAAACAAAGCAACTATATATTTTTTTGCCGGCCTTGTTACAGGCATCTTTATCATCTTTCAATTTGCCTTTAAAGAAAATAATAAAAAAATAGAAAACACAGAACAATCAGGTCGTGCAGTGCCTCCTCAAATTTATATTCCAAAACTGCCCGATCAAATATCTTTTGCCGGCGAAAAAGTACCTTTAGACCGCTGGGAGGTGCGTGAAGCATTTGACAGGGAGCTTATTTACAACTACAACGCCCCGGGTCATATTACCTATCTGTTAAAACTCTCTAAAAGGTTTTTTCCTGTTATTGAACAGAGGTTGAAAGAGAATGGAGTGCCCGATGACTTCAAATACTTATGCGTTGCTGAGGGTAACCTGCAAAATCTTTCTTCAAAGGTTGGTGCGTCAGGTTTTTGGCAGTTCATGAATTATACAGGTCCTGGTTATAACCTTGAAATAAATGACAATGTTGATCAACGTTATGATGTGATAAAAGCGACTGACGCAGCGTGCAAGTACATGAAACAGGCTTATGCTAAATTTGGCAACTGGACGGTGGCGGCAGCATCTTACAATTGTGGAATGGGTAAGGTAAACGATCTCGCCAGCTTTCAAAATACTAAATACTACTATGACCTGAACCTACCGGATGAAACCAATAAATACATCTTTAGAATATTAACCTTTAAATACCTGATGGGCAGCGCAAAAGAGATGGGTTTTATGGTCGATAATACTAATGGGTACAAGCCGTATGAGATGCGTTCTGTGACCGTTACCTCCACTATTCCAAACCTCGCCGAATGGGCTACAGCGAACGGTACAAACTATAAGATGCTTAAGTTATTTAACCCCTGGCTGCGCGACCGGTCTTTGAAAGTAGCTGCAGGAAAAAGTTATGAGGTGAGGCTACCGAGAAAATATTAGGAAATCTGTTTATTGTACTGGTATAATAATGTGAGAATGCATGAATGTGCTGTTGCGCCAGTGTAAGAAACCGGCAGAATTTACTGCTTTATCAGCGCAATATTGTAGCTAAAAAAATAGCTAACCAGTTTATTTGCGGTTAGCTAAAAAAATTACAATGTATCATTTTCACATCATCTTCTCATCCCCGGCATCTTTCCCATACCCATTGGCATTTTATTCATCATTTTCATCATTTCACGCATCTGATCAAATTGCTTCATAAAAGCATTGACGTCGGCCATGTCTTTGCCGGAGCCTTTGGCAATCCGCATTTTTCGGCTTTGGTTAATTTCATCAGGGTTACTTCTTTCAAAAGGAGTCATGCTTTTAATAATCGCTTCAATCCCCTTAAAGGCATCATCACTTATATCTACATCTTTCATTGCTTTTCCCACGCCCGGTATCATTGCCATTAAATCTTTCAGGTTGCCCATTTTTTTAATCTGTTGTAACTGATCCAAAAAATCCTGGAAGTCAAACTGGTTTTTGCGAATCTTCTTTTCAAGCCTTTTGGCTTCCACTTCATCGTATTGAGCCTGGGCTTTTTCTACAAGTGTTGTAATATCACCCATCCCCAAAATACGCTGCGCCATACGCTCAGGATAAAAAACATCTAGGGTATCTAACTTCTCACCACTACTTACAAACTTTATAGGCTTTTCTACTGTGTATTTAATTGACAAAGCCGCACCACCTCTTGTATCACCATCCAATTTCGTCAGCACGACACCGGTAAAATCAAGTTTATCATTAAACGCTTTAGCGGTGTTTACTGCGTCCTGACCAGTCATACTGTCTACTACAAATAATATTTCCTGCGGGTTAACAGCCCCTTTGATATTTGCCACCTCTGCCATCATCACTTCGTCTATTGCTAAACGACCTGCTGTATCAATAATAACGACATTCTTATTTTTTGATCTTGCTTCTTTAATAGCATTCTGAGCTATCTCTACCGCATTTTTATTTTCCCTTTCGCTATAAACTTCTACTCCTACCTGTCCTCCCAACACGATCAACTGGTCTATTGCCGCAGGGCGATAAATATCAGCAGCAACCAGCAAAGGACTTTTGCCTTTACCTTTCAGATAACTAGCCAGCTTTCCGCTAAAAGTTGTTTTACCGCTACCTTGTAAACCCGCAATTAATATGACTGCTGGGTTTCCTGTTACGTTAAAGGTACTTTCTGTTCCTCCCATCAGGTTGGCCAGCTCATCCTTTACGATCTTAGTCATTAATTGACCGGGACTAACTGCATTTATAACCTTTGTGCCCAGTGCAATATCTTTTACTTTATCAGTAAATTCCTTTGCTATTTTATAATTTACATCGGCATCTACCAACGCTCTGCGAATTTCTTTTACCGTTGCGGCAATGTTCAGTTCTGTAATCTTGGCCTCACCCTTTAGGTTTTTAAAGGCACCCTCGAGCCGTTCACTTAAACTTTCAAACATACTGTCAAAACTTTTTTAGAAACATTGATAAAAAAGAAAAAAAGTGAACAAAAAGTTCACTTTAATGATTTGCAAATATACTTGCTGTAACGATACCGATAAAAAATTCAGTTAGTCACTGCTTCTATTAGGAACCAGGGCGAAAACTGATCGTTGAAACCTCATGCAAGAATGAAATAATGACGGCAATATTTTCACAAGTACTCTATTAGCCCTACGTAAAAACGTTCTAACCGAGGTACACCCTTAGTTCTTTACACCTTGAAGTTGTACGAAGTTTCGTTATAGCCTTATCCTTTATTTGTCTTACTCTTTCGCGTGTAAGAGAATACCTTTCACCTATATCTTCCAAACTTAAGGGGTGATCGACTCCAATACCATAAAAATAACAAATAACATTTTTCTGCCTTTCGGTCAGGGCCTTTAAAGACCTGTCAATCTCCTGCCGCAAAGATTCTTTGTGTACAAGTTGCTCATCTGCCTGGTCTGCATTTTCGTTTACCAATACATCTATTAGTGTGTTGTCATCTCCATCACCCATAGGGCTGTCAATACTCATATGCCGTGTTCCCATCTGTAGTGTTGTGGCAACTTCTTCGGCTGATATTTGAAGCAGGTCGGCCAACTCTTCTGTGGTTGGCTCGCGCTCAAACTCCTGTTCCAGCAACTGGTAGGCTTTACTTATCCTGTTTGTAAGTCCTACTTTGTTTAGTGGCAGTCTTACAATCCTACTTTGTTCGGCAAGTGCCTGTAGTATGCTTTGACGAATCCACCATACTGCGTAGGAAATAAATTTAAAACCTCTGGTCTCGTCAAAGCGCTGAGCAGCTTTGATGAGGCCAAGATTACCTTCATTAATTAAATCGGGTAAGGTAAGGCCCTGGTTTTGGTACTGTTTTGCTACTGAAACCACAAACCGCAGGTTTGCTTTTGTTAATCTTTCAAGTGCCTTTTGATCTCCCTCCTTAATTCTGATTGCCAATGCTACTTCTTCTTCCGGTGCTATGAGTTCGACTTTTCCAATCTCCTGAAGATACTTTTCAAGACTTTGAGATTCACGATTCGTAATTGATTTCGTGATCTTAAGTTGACGCATACTCATAATGCTTTTTTTTTAGGGTAACTAATTAAATTTTTTGAACATTTCGCGTAGTTTGAAGTAATTGGGGGAGATTATAAGACCAATGTAAGAAGGTTTTACATAACAAAAAAAAAATAATAAGACGGTGTTATAACATCGGTGGAGAAAAGTTTTTTAATGGTCCTTTTACTGTATAAATGGTACTTTAATTCCTTAAAAAACAGCAAAAAAGGTAATAAATTAAAAAAATATTTTGCCTCTATTAATATTTTAATATTATTGCAAACTTTCGTTTCTACGACAATAGATTTATTATGAGCAAAAAACAATTGTACACCTTAGAATATCCGGTCAGAAGTTCTCCGAGTATTTTATTTGAATTTCTATCTACTCCCGCAGGCCTAGGCGAATGGTTTGCTGATAAAGTTGATGAAAATAAAGAACACATTTTCACCTTCACATGGAATGATTCTACGGAAAAAGCCCAATTAGTAGACATGACAGAAAATAAGTCCGTGCGGTTTCACTGGCTGAATTCGCCTAAAGAAGAATATTTTGAATTTGAAATTGAAAAATCAGAAGTAACCAATCAAACTATACTGGTAATTAAAGATTTTGCAGAAAAAAAAGAAATAAAGGATCAAAGCCAGTTGTGGGAATACCAGATTAAAGACTTGTTTCATAGGATCGGAGCATAGTTGCCTAAAACCCTGATCAGGAGGCTGAAATTTTCTTCAAAAAAAGTTTCCATATTATTCCACTCACTGAGTGGGATTTTTTTTGCAATTTTTATATGTAAAAGCGCTGGCAGCGCATCAGCACTTTGTTGCCGAACCGGGGCATAATTATCCTCCTCAAAATGATGATCCCACGGGGTATCAGAGCATCCGAGAAACCAGCCTTCCAACAAATTTCTGCGAATAGCATGTTGAATAGCAGGTAAGAATTTTTGCTGCCAATGTCCACCTAATTGTAACGTAATGCTAAAAAAATTTCCCCACCAGAAAAACGTTCTGATAGCGAATACATCCCCTTTCGCAAATTGTCTCGGATAATCCAACATTATGTATGGCAATCCATTATAATTCTCGCCTTTCGAAATCTTGCCCGTCGTTATACTTTCATTGTGCAATTCACTTTCGCTAATAATGATTTTATACCTTTCAGCGATTGCACCAAAAACATTTGTTACTTTTTGAATGATGTGGTTTTTTGTCAACAGTATTTCCCGGTCTGTAACCAGCATCATTTCAACGTGGGTTAGCGCTATAGCCATATCAGAAAAAATATAGACGAAACATGTGTTAATAAAAGTCGTTCATACATTTAGGTCAAGTTCAGCTTCTGCCTAAAACACTAAATTTGCTTTTGACTCAACCGGTTGTAAACCTCGTGCAAAGTGATTAAAAAACTTGATACATTAATTATAAAAGCTTTTATTGGGCCCTTTTTTGCAACCTTCTTCATTGCTTTGTTTGTACTGGTTATGCAATTTTTCTGGTTGTACATTGATGACCTGGTGGGGAAAGGATTAGATATTGGTACACTGGCACATTTAACCGGTCTTGTTGCTATTAACTGGGTGCCACTAGCTTTACCGCTTGCCTTGCTGCTATCATCTATTATGACCTTCGGAAATCTTGGTGAAAGTTTTGAATTGGTCGCCATTAAATCTGCCGGTATTCCCCTGCTTCGTTTTATGCAGCCACTGTTTTTTGTGTCAATACTAATTGCAGGTGTATCTTTCTTGTTTGCGAACAACATTATGCCCGTTGCTGCATTAAAGCTTAATACGCTTAAATATGACATTATCGTTTCAAAGCCTGCTTTTGATATTAAAGAAGGTATTTTTTATGATAAGATTGAAGGGTATGTAATAAAAATAGGAAAGAAATCTAAAGACGGAAATACCATTAAAAACGTAATTATTTATGAAAAAAATTACGGTTTGCAGGACTATAGCCTGATAGCAGAAAGCGGTATTATGAAAGTAGCGCCGGGCAACAAACTCGAATTTGATTTAAAGAATGGCTGGCGATACGAGGAAAAAGGAAACCGGCTAACTACAAATACAGAGTTTACGAGAGTTGGTTTTAAAGAATATAAAAAGATACTCGATCTAAGCAGTTTTCAGATGAAGGAAACTTCGGATAGCGCTTTTCGCGATAACTATAAAATGCTAAGTGTAAGACAGCTAAAAAAAACAATAGACTCTCTTAAAAACACAGCAGCTTTATTTGAAAAACGTTCTCAAAATGAGGTCTCCATTTACTTCACGTTTACGAAGTACGCAGACACCGGTCTCGTAAAGGTAGACGCCAAAAAGCTGGCTGCCGTAAAAAGTATTGATGACATTATTCCAGACTCTGCCAAGGCAACGGTCAAGGACAGGGCTATGATACAAATTAATTCTGCCAAATCTAACATTGCGCTTATAGCTTCGGACGCAGAGTCTAAGCAGAAAGATATTATTTATCACGAAATAGAATTGCATCGTAAGTTTACCCTTGCTTTTGCCTGTGTTATTTTATTTTTAATTGGCGCTCCGCTTGGTTCCATTATCAGGAAGGGCGGATTGGGTACTCCATTAGTATTTGCAGTAATCTTCTTCGTGATCTTTCACCTTCTAAACACTTTCGGAGAAAAATTTGTGAAGAGTGGGGTTATGTCTCCTTTTGCAGGAATGTGGCTTTCGACCGGGGTCTTAATTCCTATAAGTTTTTTTCTTACCTATAAAGCCATGAAAGACTCACAACTTTTTAACCAGGAGTACTATTACCGGTCATTTAAAAAGCTTCGGGTTTTTTTATCTACTTTTAAAAGCAGAAGACTTAACAACTAAATTATTTTGAATGAAAAAAGAGCAATTATCTCGTCGCAATTTTATTTCGAAAACCGGTAAAGCGGGAGTCGCACTTAGCCTTTCAGCGACAGTTTTACCCACCGTATTTGCCTCTACTTCGGCTAATGCAATGGTCGGTAATATTGCTCCCATCCCCTATACCCAACAACCGTTGCCATATAATTACACTGCACTTGAACCTTCCATTGATGCAACGACAATGGAAATTCATTACTCAAAACATGCAGCTACATATGCGAAAAATCTTGCGGAAGCAACTGCAGCAGAAGGCGTAAACACAGTAAATACCAGTTTGGAAACTCTGCTTGGCAACATTTCTAAATACACTCCAAAGATGCGTAACAACGCAGGCGGGCATTATAACCATGAGCTTTTTTGGAAAGTGATGGGACCAAAACAAGATGCAAAACCTGCAAAAAGTCTTATGGACACTATCATAAGAGATTTTGGTTCATATGAAGCTTTCACAACGCAGTTTAGCGATGCTGGTAAAAATCGTTTTGGAAGTGGCTGGGCGTGGCTGGTTATGGCCCCTTATAAAAAATTAAAGATCGGGTCTACTCCAAATCAAGACAATCCTTTGATGAATGTAAGTGACTTAAAAGGTTTTCCTGTATTAGGTTTAGATGTATGGGAGCACGCATATTACCTTAAATATCAAAATAAAAGACCTGATTATATTACTAACTGGTGGAATGTCGTCAACTGGAAATTTGTGAGCGAACGGTATGACTCCGCAACGAAGTAATTGAAACCCTTCTGTATTAAGCTGTAGAATGCTATTTAACACCAATCTAATCGTACTCTTCAACTTTTTGTCTTCTTGTCAACCTTAGGGAAAACAAATGATGTGTTAGCAATAAGTGTTTTAAAAACAATTTAGCAAACTAAAAAACGAATAAAAAGCAAAGTTTCAAAAAAAGCACTGCTGGATTTGCGGTGCTTTTTCTATTACTCATACAACGTCTTTCGGTATTTCCCCGAATCTCTTTTTTACATGGATTTATTTTTTATTAAAAAACATCATCCACCCAATTAAAGAAAATAGCATTTGCAATCAGCGAGTTATAATTTAAAAGTACAAAAGTGGATAACAGCTTTGTCTGTTGTTCTTTTTTTAGCTAAACTAATTGCCTATTACCTAACTAACTCCCTGGCCGTTTTAACAGATGCATTAGAAAGCATTGTAAACGTGGTAGCTGGCGGCATAGGATTGTATAGTTTGTTTGTAGCTGCAAAGCCAAGAGATGAAGAACACCCCTATGGGCATGGAAAAGCGGAGTTTGTGTCAGCCGCTGTTGAGGGTACGCTTATTGTTGCAGCCGGCGTTTTAATATTATATGAAACAGTAAAGAACTTTATAAGTCCCAACCGGCTTGGCAAGCTCGATGCAGGCTTAGTAATGGTAGCCATCACTGCCATTGTCAATTACATAGCCGGGTATATTTGTCTTACCACAGGCAGACGTAATCACTCTCTGGCATTGCAGGCAAGCGGTAAACACCTGCAGACCGACACCTATTCAACACTTGCAATTATTGGCGGCTTGCTACTGATGCTGGCAACCAAAATGTTCTGGAT
>JALYZZ010000521.1 GCA_030948675.1 Bacteroidota bacterium
ACGGAGTGTTAGTACGTAAAAGGGCTGAAAAAGATATATGGGAAAACTTGTATGAATTTTACCTTTTTGAGACAGAGAAAGAATTGAAGTGGAGGCTAAGCGACATTAGTAAATGGTTGTTAGAACAATTAGGGGTAACGGACTTTTTACTCTGCCATACCACGCCATCTTTTAAGCAACAGTTAACCCACCAGACCCTGAGTGGCAGTTTCGTAAAGATTAAATTACCATCAATTCCCCCTACCCTGCGAGATTTTTCGAAGCTAAATCAAGAGGAGTTTTCTTCAATAGCTTTCCCGAAATTCATTAATCAGTATTTGGATCAATTTCCTTTAACAATCAAGGAAATATGATGTGTTGCACGCCCGTAATAGTGGGGTATAAAGGGGCTGCGGTAGCATTGTGATAAATGAACCGGTTAAAAGAATTGTTTACGACAAAAGCACCAGCTAAACGAATATTAAAACAATAATTTTCTTTTAATGCTTGAATTGTTTTATAAAAAAAAGTAATTTTAGAGAGCTAACCAATCATCAGGAAGGTTAATTTTTAAATACGACTATTATGAGAGGTGTAAACAGAGTAATACTGATCGGAAATCTTGGCAAAGATCCTGACGTACAATACCTGGAAGGAAATATAGGTGTAGCAAAATTTAGTTTGGCAACTACAGAAACATATAAAGACAGGGGTGGAAAATTGGTTTCGCAAACTGAATGGCACACTGTAGTGCTTTGGCGGGGGTTGGCAGAATTGGCGCAAAAATACCTACACAAAGGGAGCCTTGTATACATTGAGGGACGCTTAAGAACCCGCAGTTGGGAAGATAAAGAAGGCAATAAAAAATTTGCAACAGAAGTAGTTGGAGATAATCTGATTATGCTTGATAAAAGAGGTGAAGGACACGGTTTTGGAAGTGGCAACCATCACGATAATCTTGAGGGCATTAGCAATATAGATGTGCCCCCAATTGGAGAAACAACTGAAGATCTGCCTTTTTAGAAATACCTGAACTTTTTAATATATTCGCACAAGCTCTCATCCGTACCGCCTTAAATTCTTAACCAAACCAGCCTGTTTTGGATCATCACCCGAATTTTTTTTATTTATTGCGTACTATTTTTCCTGCTGCTGTCAATACACAGGCGTCCACTATTTTAATCTTTCTTCTCATTATTCTTTTACTGATATCCTTTTTTGTATCCGGCGCCGAAGTTGCTTTTTTTTCGCTTTCGTATAAGGAAATTAACATGCTTAAAACAAAGCAACAGCAGGGTTATAAACGAATTGTAGATTTATTGGAAGAACCAAAAACGCTACTGGCTTCTCTGCTTATTGCCAACAGTTTTGTAAACATCGCCATCATCATTATTTCAAATTTTGTTATAGACGGGCTGTTTGTATTTAACAATGAACTAAAGTGGGTAGAGTTTTTAATAAAAGTACTGGCTGTTACAGTTTTACTGGTTTTGTTTGGTGAAGTAATGCCTAAAGTAATGGCAACACAAAACAATATCAGGTTTGCAAAAGATGCAGGCCCGCTGGTTGAAACAATATCATACCTTTTTAAAGGCCTAAGTGAACGACTTGTAAAAACTTCTGATTTCATCGAAAGAAAACTGGCGAAAAAATCGAACTCTTCTTATAGTCTTGAAGAACTCGACCATGCAATAGACATAACAACCGATAGTGAAGCCTCTCAAAAGGAAAAAAATATTCTGAAGGGAATTGTAAAATTCAGCAATATCACAGCAAAGCAGGTAATGAAAGCAAGGCTGGATGTAAGTGGAATAGAATATTCTACCTCTTTTGGAGAGCTTGTAAAAAAAGTTGAAGAATTACATTACAGCCGCTTGCCGGTATATAAAGAAGACCTTGATGGCGTAGCGGGAATGATACATACAAAAGACCTGTTGCCCTATCTCGACCAACCCGACAACTTTGAATGGCAAAGCCTGATGAGAGCTCCGTTTTTTATTCATGAGCAGAAAATGATTGAAGACCTTTTACAAGAATTTCAGGCAAAAAGAATTCATTTTGCAATTGTTGTAGACGAGTTTGGGGGTACCAGCGGTATAGTAACTCTTGAAGACATAATGGAGGAAATTATTGGAGATATAAAAGATGAATTTGATGAAGAGGATGTATCGTATACAAAAGAAGACGACTTCAATTACGTTTTTGAAGGTAAAATAATGATACATGATGTTTGCCGGGTGATGGAATTGCCAATGGAAACATTTGATGAGGTAAGAGGTGAGAGCGAGTCGCTGGCAGGCCTGGTGCTGGAATTGGCCGGCGAAATACCCGTAGTAAACGAAGTGATCTCAAGTGGTGATTTTGAATTTACGGTGATGGAAGTAGAAAAAAACCGTCTTTTAAAAATTAAGGTTACAATAAAACCTCAATCAAAAGAGTAACTGTAGATTTGAGCGTTTAACAATAATTCATTGAAAAATTTAGCTTTAACGATTGTCTCTCTGGCTTATACCTCGCGTTTTTCGTCAATATCTTTTGCGCGTACGACTATTTGTATTATCGGCTGTATATCTATCTTTTCTTGCAACAGCGATTATACTCCAAAGCCCCGAGGTTACTTTAAGATCGACTTTCCAAAAAAACAATACCAGGTTTTCAACCAACCGGGTTACCCATACTCCTTTGAATTTCCAGTCTATGCGCGGATTATTAAAGACAGCAGCTTTTTTGGCGAAGCAACAGAAAATCCGTGGTGGATTAACATTGACTTCCCTCAATTCAACGGACGCATTTATATTAGTTATAAAGAACCGGGAAAAGAAAAGTTCGACAAACTGATCAGCGATTCTTACAAGCTAACCAACAAGAATAATGTAAAGGCTTACAGTATCGATGATTCCCTCATCACCAATCCCAATAATGTTCACGGCATTTTCTTTAAACTAGGCGGTGATGTTGCTACCGCCAATCAGTTTTTATTGACTGACACCACAAAACACTTTCTGCGGGGTGCCCTTTATTTCGATGCTACCCCAAATGAAGACTCATTGCGAATCGTTAACCGGTTTTTAATGGAGGACGTGAAACACATGATCACTACTTTTAAATGGAAATAGAAGGAATCGACGCAAGACTATACTTTAATGACTCAATAATTGGTGGTTACATGCTCAGAGGCCCCTATACAGTTCCTTCAACGTTTTATACAATTATTTTAAAATAACTTTGTGTAGCAATTAGCACCAAAGAGTTTAGTTAAGTTACAAAGTTTATGATAGCGATTGATAATATCCTGGTAAGTGATCAGGTTGTGCAGGAGCAATTTGTTTGCGATCTTACTAAGTGCAAAGGAGGATGCTGTGAAGATGGAGATGCAGGAGCTCCACTGGAAAATGATGAACTTGACCACCTGACAAATGTCTACAACGAGGTAAAGCGCTATATGACTGCCGAAGGCGTAAGGCAGATTGAAAAGCAAGGAAAATATCTGTACGACAGAGAGTTTGGGTGGGTAACTCCTACCGTAAATAGCCAAATTTGCGCGTATGGCTATAAGGACAGGCAAGGCATTGTAAAATGCGCCATTGAGCAAGCTTATAATGATGGTAAAATCAGTTGGAAGAAACCTATAAGTTGTCACCTCTTTCCAATACGATTAAGCAAGAGCAAGAACGGCAAGACGGAGTTCGTCAATTACGAGCCGCGTGAAGAGTTATGTGCTGCAGCGTGTAAACTCGGTAAAAAACTTAAAGTTCCCACTTATGTGTTTTTAAAGGAGGCGATCATAAGAAAATACGGTGAAGAGTTTTACGATACTCTTGATGCTACTGCAAAGCATATGGAAGAAACGAAGTAAAACTTCTTGTTCATATCACGCAACTTCCCTATCGCTCGCTTGTACATGCTTCTGTAGAATGATTATATACCAGTACTACAAAAGCAGCGTAATTAGCAATCGTAAAGAAATTGCTTCCGGAATTATTAATATGGCTATTCCCCTAAAGATTTTACCGAGCGGAAGCTAAAAGATTTTAGACAGAGAGTGGGAGACGAATGGTATCAGAAAAACGCTAGTTGCTGCTATAGGTAGCTTCAGCAGTTGTTAGCGGAGAGGCTAATTTTTTGATTATACCCGACATCCTGATTTTAATAAAGTTTCAATTGTGGAAGTTGATAACTTTATGATTGATAAAAGAACTAAAAGTTAGTCGTCTGGCTTAGCAAAGCGAATAAGGTACAAGAGTGCGCGCAACAGCGTTATATCGAGTAGCTATGCCAGGCTTCAAAAAGATTAAGAAACACATTTTACTAGCCCGGAACACGTATAAAGTTAATAGTATGGTAGAAACTGCATTGTCATTTAAAGCAAAGAGCACGATAAAATCAGATGACCGCGAGCACAGGCGCAAGATTAATTTTAATATAAATAAATACAACGCTGTTGTTCCTGTTGCCAAACATCAGTTTACAGAATTGATGGTGGCCAGAGAACGGGCAAAAAATGCGAAGTGGCGGGCGATAGAAACACTCGATCAGCAATTGGAAGAGTTCGAGATGCAGTTTACAAAACGAGGCGGTAAAGTGATTTGGGCAGAAACTGCTGAACAAGCACTGGATGCAATTGATAAGATTTGTAAAGAGAAAAACTGCAAAACGCTTGTGAAAAGCAAGAGTATGGTAACTGAAGAAATTCATCTAAATCATTTTCTTGAGAAACAAGGCATCGAAAGCGTTGAAACGGATTTGGGTGAGTACATTCAACAGTTAGATGGCGAACCTCCCTATCACATTGTAACCCCGGCAATGCACAAGAGCAAAGAAGATGTTGCAAAATTATTTGC
>JALYZZ010000235.1 GCA_030948675.1 Bacteroidota bacterium
GTCATACAGGTTTTGGCTGCAATGCTTTTTTAGGGGGCATTTCAGCTAATTATCAAACCAACTTTTGGAGCGACAAGAACAATGTCTGTGTGATTGAAGCGGATGAGTATGACAGAAGCTTTTTAAAGCTTTCACCAGATGTTGCGGTAATAACTGCCATAGATGCTGATCATTTAGATATCTATGGAACTGCCGAGGAGTTTGAAAGTGCGTTCATACAATTCTCAGAAAAAGTGAAGCCGGGCGGATTGCTGGTAACCAAATATGGACTAAGCAGAAATGAAGATTTTAAAGCTGAAACGCATCTTACATATAGTTTGAATAACAACGAGGCCGATGTGTATGCCAATGGCATTAACGTGCAGGATGGCTCTTATGTTTTTGACGTGATGGCTAAAGAATGGATGCTTGCTGATGTGACTTTGCACATGGGAGGCTTGCACAATATTGAAAACATTGTTGCAGCAGTAACAGTCGCAAAACAATTGAACATTGATGATGAGAAAATAAAAGAAGCTGTAGCAGATTTTAAAGGAGTAAAACGAAGATTTGAATATGTGGTAAAAAATAGTCGCCATGTTTTAATAGACGATTATGCCCATCATCCCGAAGAATTAAGGGCTTTGGTAAGCGGCGTTAGAAGTCTGTTTAAACAAAAGCTGGTGATGGTGTTTCAGCCACATCTTTATAGCCGTACCAAAGACCAGGCTAACGGTTTTGCGGAAGTGCTCGACATGTGTGATGAAGTAATTCTTTTGCCTGTTTATCCTGCAAGAGAGTTGCCAATGGAGGGCGTGGCAAGTGAAATGATTTTAAAAAAAATGACAATACCAGCGCGAAGTGTTTTGAGCAAGGACGAGGTAAAAAAATGGGTACAAAATACAGCCCCGTCTCTTTTGGTAATGGCTGGTGCTGGAGACATCGATGTTCTGATTAAAGAGGTTAAGGTATTATTAGAATCGCAATAAAAAGTTATGCAACAATTGTGGAGAAAAAGATGGAGGAATACAGGTTGGATTGCCCTTGGAGCAATTACTTTAGTGTTACTTGTATCTGCGATAGACAAAAAGAATCATAAGGAGTGTGCAGGCATCGAAATATCATTTAACAAAGACGGAAACAATTTTTTTATTGATGAAAAAGGAGTTGCTGCAATCCTGAAAGCTTATGGCCCAATTAAAGGTGAAGCCATTGAAAACATCGATTTAAAAGCATTGGAGCAAAGGTTAAAAAGCGACCGTTGGATAGCAAATGCAGAATTGTTTTTCGACAACAAACAGGTGTTACAGGTTATCGTTGATGAGAAGGAGCCGGTGGCAAGAATATTCACCGTTTCAGGAAGTTCTTTTTATATAGATAGCGTCTGCAGAAGGCTGCCACTAAGTGCAAGGTTGAGTGCAAGAATACCGATGTTCACTGGTTTTCCGTCAGAAAGGTCAATACTGTCGAGGCCTGATAGTGAGTTACTGGTATCAGCAAAGGAATTAGCGGTCTTTATCCAGGGAGATGATTTTTGGAAAGCCCAGGTTGCGCAAATAGACATTACGCCAACAGGATTTGAAATGATACCAACCATGGGAAGTCATGTGGTAGCGCTCGGCAAGGATGGAAACTGGCAGCAAAAGTTTGACAGATTATTTAGTTTTTATAAGCAGGTTTGGACGCAGGTAGGGTTTGAAAAGTATGAGAAAATAGATGTGCAATTTAACGGACAGGTAGTTGCAACCGTAAAGGGCGCGAAGCCGGCGAAGGTAGATAGTGTAAAAGCAAGGATGGCGTACGAAAATCTACTTGCCGAAGTGAAAAACTCAGATGTGGACTCCATGTCAAACGCAATTGATCGTAAGGGGGCGACTGACTCAGCTATCGTAAATAAGGTGGTCGTATCTAAATCAATTGTACATGTAACTAACGCTGCAAGGAAAGGAATATTGCCCGCAAAAGCAAATATTTTGAAAACAATGGTTGTGAAGCGAAAGGCAGCAAAAGCGGTGGTTACAAAACCAAAGGCTACGGCCAGGCAAACCAAACCCGGCCAGGCAAAAAAACCAATGTCGGTTAAGCAGACAGAGAACAAAAATGGACCAAAGGCGGTAATGAAGAAGCCTGTAAAG
>JALYZZ010000241.1 GCA_030948675.1 Bacteroidota bacterium
AGTGAACGTAAGGAGTAAGTTTCATGATCGTTTTCTAATTATTTATAGCCGAAAGCATCCGGCACTCTTCTACAATTGCGTCTACTTTTTCAGGGGTTAAGTGTTCTCTAAAATGCTTACCCAACTGCATCATTGGCGCATAACCGCAAGCACCTAAACATTCAACCGTTTTTAACGTAAATAGTCCGTCGGGGGTAGTTTCTCCTACACTTATACCCAGCTTTCTTTTGATGTAATTAATAATTTCGTCGCTACCTCTTAACATGCACGGACCGGTTTGACAAACGTCAAATAGAAACCTTCCGACCGGCTTCATATTATACATACTATAAAACGTAGCAACCTCATATACTTCTATAGGAGTAATACTAAGTATGTTAGCCACATAGTCCATTACAGGCACATCTAACCACGCACCAAACTCCTCCTGCGCCATATGAAGCACCGGCAGCAGTGCACTTTTTTGTTTGCCTTCAGGATATCTTGCTATAATTTCCTGTACTTTAGATAAACTCTTCTCAGAAAACTGAATGCTCATTTATTTCAATTCATTATTGTGTAAAGGACAGTTGCGATTCGAAATACTTATTTAAAAAATTCTATCAATCGAATCAATACTATCAAAAAGGCCTTCTGCATTTTCCTTTTTTGTTTTTTTCTCTCCGGCTTGTAGCCTTTTTAGCCGTCCATCTCGCCGGCAATTAAATTTAGTGAGCTCAAACAAATGATTGCATCGCTCAACATACTGCCTTTTATTAATTCTGTATAAGCCTGGTAATAAATAAAACACGGTCTGCGAAAGTGCAAACGGTATGGGCTGCGACCTCCATCGCTAATAAGATAAAATCCTAATTCACCGTTTCCTCCTTCAACACAATGATATACTTCTCCCGCAGGGATGTCTGTCTCGCCCATAATTATTTTAAAGTGATAGATAAGGGCTTCCATTTTTGTATAAACGTCTTTCTTTTCAGGGAGATAATAGGCTGGTGCATCCGCATGGAAAACGTCGGCCTCTTTTCCCTTGAATTCCTGAACCTTCTGATACGCTTGCTTTATGATGTTTAATGATTGCCACATTTCTTCATTGCGCACCAAAAAACGATCGTATACATCTCCAGTCTTTCCAACAGGAACAGTAAAGTCAAAATCTTCGTAACTGCTATAAGGGGAATGTACACGAACATCATAATCTACACCTGCTGCACGCAAGTTAGGGCCGGTAAAGCCATAATTTAGCGCTCTTTCTGCAGCAATCCCCCCTACACCCTGGGTGCGCTCCATAAAAATACGGTTGCGGTTGAAAAGGTTTTCAAACTCCTTCAGCACCTTTGGATATTCATTTAGAAACTTCTCCAGCTTTCTGAAGGCAATATCATTAAAATTTCGTTCAAAACCGCCAATCCGTCCAATGTTAGTGGTAAGCCGGCTGCCGCAGACTTCCTCCCAGATTTCATAAATTAACTCACGATACTGCATTACGTACAAAAATCCCGTAAATGCTCCTGCATCTACACCAACCACCGAGTTACATATCAGGTGATCAGCGATACGAGCCAATTCCATAATAATGACACGAAGATAATCTACGCGCTTTGGCAACTGTAATCCCAACAACTTTTCACAGGTCATGTGCCAACCCATATTATTTATCGGGCTGCTGCAATAGTTCAACCTATCTGTTAATGGCGTGATTTGGTACAAAGGCCGGTGTTCTGCAATTTTTTCAAATGCACGATGAATATATCCAACCGTTTGCTCTGCATCTACCACTCTTTCACCGTCTACTTCCAAAATGTTCTGGAATACGCCGTGAGTAGCCGGATGGGTAGGCCCCAGGTTTAAGGTAGTAGTAGTCTTCTCTATACTTCCGTCTGGAAGCACTCTATGTTTAGGTCGTTCTACAACAGACATTCTTTATTTTTTTGTAATCATCTTTTAACACTATGCTCATCAAGGCAAATTAGGTACAAGTTGGTGACACAACGATGTTTTAATAAAATGCTTTTCTCTTCGTCTCCACTCAAAACAAATACTTCTTCAGTTTTTCGAGTCAGTTAAAACTTTGGGTAGGTAAATTATGTCTTCCGAAAGTTTATCCATTAGCTACATCCAGGTTTTATCCTTGTCCGCCTCACTAATGGTTTTTCGTTTATTTCCGTCCTTCGTATCACCAAAATCCGTGCTTCCTCCCCGGCCAAACATTTCATCATCTTTGTCAATCCGGCTTTGGTCCTCTAAAGGAAACTCTTTGCGCATGGGATAATAATCCATTTCTTCCACGTTTAAAATCCGCTTAAGGTTCGGATGACCAATAAAGTTGACACCAAAAAAATCATAAGTTTCCCTCTCCATCCAGTTAGCCGACTCAAAAATACTAGTAGCAGTAAACACATCAGGTTGCGCTACAGGCAAGTAAACTTTAAATCTTAAACGAACATTTTCAACTAGATTATGCAGATGGTACACAACTGCTAATTCTTCCCCTTTGCGCTCGGGATAATGAACGGCACATAAGTCTGTCAAAAACTGAAAGCCACAATCTGGTTCATCATACAAAAAATGTATTACTTTCAAATTCATTTCTCTTGGCGCTGCAAAAGTCAGCATTCCGTATGGTTCATCAAATTCAGAAAGAGCATCTCCAAACTTGTCAACCAATTTTTGTTTGATATACGGGTTTGTAAGGGGCATTAATAAAATTTAGATTTTATTGACTTTGATAACTTGGAAAGTGGAAAATGCTACATCTATCAGCTCATTTTCTACAGATCAACCGCTTAGCAAGCACAAGTAATAATTGAAATTTGCTCTATTGTATACCGTAGCTTTCCATTAAGGCTTTGTACTGCTCACCGTTTCTTCTACGGGTGCTTTCATTGTGAACCAAATCCTGAATACGCAGTACCCCATCAATAATAGCTTCCGGTCTCGGTGGGCAACCGGGCACATAAACATCCACAGGCACTACCTGGTCAATACCTTGCAACACGCTATACGAATCGAAGATACCCCCCGAACAAGCGCATGCACCAACAGCCATCACCCATCGCGGTTCGGCCATTTGGAGATATACTTGTTTTACAATTGGTGCCATCTTCTTTGCAATAGTACCCATAACCATCAATAAGTCGCACTGACGGGGTGAAAACCCCAGCCTTTCGCTTCCAAACCTTGATAAATCGTAATGAGAACCCATCGTTGCCATAAATTCTATACCGCAGCAACTGGTTGCAAAAGGCAACGGCCAAATAGAATTCTTACGGGCAAGGCCTAGCACCTTTTCCAATGATGTTGCCCCAAAACCTTCTCCCATATATGTTTCGGGAGCTTCTAACTCTTTTACCTGTGTGTGAAATCTTACCGGACGAGCCATAATTTTTATAATTTAGTATCCTCCCCAAATTGTTGAACCAACAATAACACGTATCTACTTAAATTTTTAATTGCTGAAATACAGCGATTAAAGACACGCAAAAGTACTGTAAGCGCATCAAATTTAAAGATATGTTTGAAAGACAATTCTCTAAAACGAATCACAATTTCTAAGTGTTTGTCACTCGTTTTTGCAGTATGAAAAATATTTCTATCACAGATGCAAAAAACATGCAAGAAAAACCAGTATTTGACCCTTCCTCCTATACACGTCACACCTCGTTGCAATTGAAAACAACAAGGGTTAAGTATTCTCTGGCAAATGAAAATAGATTTTTACGCACGAAAAGTAACACATCCGGGTGCAGAAAAGTTTTAAAGAGTAAACAGAAAATAACATTGAAAAATAGGCGGGAATAAAAAAAGCAGGAATTTCTCCTGCCTTAAATAAAATTTGAGTTATCAGTTAATCCTCCCATGTTAAAGCACCCTTCTTTATAATATAATAGAAACCGGCAAGAAAAAAGGCTACAAACATAGACAGTGCGCCGAAACCCGGCCACCCGAGTTGCCGGAAATTTACTGCATAAGGATAAAAGAAAATAACTTCCACATCAAACAAAACAAACAGGATGGCCACCAAAAAGTATTTAACAGCCATTGGTTGCCGGGCATTACCAACTGCCTGAATGCCGCTTTCAAAGTTTTGAAGTTTGTCATCCGTTTGCCGCTTTGGCCCAAGCAGATGGGTAGCTCCCATCATAACAGCAACAAAACCTATGGCACATAGAAATTGTATACCTATTGGAAAATAATTCGCTGAAGAACTTACTTCGTTTATCGCAGCGTCTAAAAAATACATTGTTTTATTTTTTGGTAAAAATAGTAAGTATCCGTTGGAATAAAATAAATCAGTTTGCAACGGTAAGCAAGGTATTATTGTAAAAGTGATCGGCTGATAACTATGCGTTGCACCTCGCTGGTACCTTCGTAGATCTGAGTAATCTTGGCATCGCGCATCAATCGTTCTACGTGGTATTCTTTTACAAAACCATATCCACCGTGTATCTGTACTGCTTCTATTGCAGCCCACATAGCCGTTTCGCTGCTAAATACTTTTGCCATAGACGACGCTACCGCATACTCTTTATGCTGATCTTTTTCCCATGCTGCTTTTAGACACAAGAGTCTTGCCGCTTCGATTTTTGTTGCCATATCTGCCAACTTAAATTGTATTGCCTGGTGATGCATTATTTCAGTTCCAAAAGCTTTACGTTCACGGGCATATTTAAGAGCAAGCTCAAAAGCACCACTAGCTATACCAAGTGCCTGAGAAGCGATTCCAATTCTTCCGCCTGCAAGTGTTTTCATAGCAAACTTAAACCCAAAACCATCTTCACCTATCCGGTTCTCTTTTGGCACTTTCACATTGTCAAACATAACAGAGGTAGTATCACTGCCTCTAATGCCCAGCTTATTTTCTTTTCCTCCAACGGTTACTCCCGGCCAGTCTTTTTGAATAATGAGCGTATTAATTCCATGACTTTTCTCGCCGGGCCGGGTCTGCGCCATTACGAGATAAACTGAGGCAGATGATCCATTAGTTATCCAGTTTTTGGTACCGTTGACGAGGTAATGGTCGCCCATGTCTTCTGCTAAAGTATGTTGGGAGGTAGCGTCGCTGCCCGCCTCAGGCTCACTCAATAAAAAAGCTCCGATATATAACTCCCGATCTTTTATGCCCCGGGCCAGCGGAGTAAGGTATGTCTGTTTTTGTTCCTCAGTTCCAAAAGCTTCCAGCCCCCAGCATACCAGGCTGTTATTTACGCTCATACATACGCTTACGCTTGCATCAATCTTACTTATTTCCTCCATTGCCAAAACGTAGCTGATTGTATCCATTCCCGCACCTCCATATGTTGGATCTACCATCATGCCCATAAACCCAAGTTCTGCTAGCTTTAAAATTTGCTCTTTAGGAAAACGTTGTTGCTCATCCCTCTCTATTACCCCCGGCAAACATTCTGCATGCGCAAAATCTCTGGCCGCCTGCCTAATCATTTGTTGCTCTTCTGTAAACTGAAAATGCATGTCGAAAACAATTTTTGGCAAGTTAGAGCATTTTAAAGCAGGAAGCATAAGGCCATCCTCATTACAATGCTATTTAACACCGACGCTTGTAAAAGTTGAATGACGACGTTTAACAAGTGTAGATGATAATATGCGCAACCGGGTTCTTACGTCGTTCCAAAAAATAAATATGCAAGCGTAATAGCGGTTAGTATTCCCACAAGATCTGCAAGCAACATGGCACCTACTGCGTAACGTGTATTTTTAATACCAACGGCGCCAAAGTAAACTGCAATTACATAAAATGTTGTATCAGACGAACCTTGCAGTATAGACGCAAGACGGGCAGCAAAAGAATCAGGGCCAAAATTCTTCATTGTATCTACCATCATACCGCGTGCGCCTCCGCCACTCAATGGTCGGATTAGGGC
>JALYZZ010000247.1 GCA_030948675.1 Bacteroidota bacterium
GAGTTCAGATAGCCAGGCAATGGGCCGGGTGGCAGAAGTAATTATCAGAACCTGGCAAACTGCAGACAAAATGAAAAAGCAGAGAGGGTTTTTACCCGAAGATGAGTTGGCCGGGAATGACAATTTCAGGGCAAAAAGGTACGTGGCGAAGTATACCGTTAACCCTGCGATTACGCATGGTATTAGCGAATATGTTGGATCGGTAGAACCTGGAAAGCTTGCAGACATTGTATTGTGGAAACCGGCATTCTTTGGGGTAAAGCCCGAGATGATTATCAAAGGTGGAATGATTATAGCCAGTAAAATGGGCGACCCAAACGCATCAATTCCTACCCCTCAACCTGTTACTTACCGGCTGATGTTTGGTGCTGCTGGTAAAGCATTATTTAATACATGTGCCACGTTTGTTTCGAAAGTATCGCTTGACAAAAATATTGTTCAATTCTATGGCTTGCAGAAAATGGTACTGCCTGTAAAAAACTGCAGAACTATTGGTAAAAAAGACCTTATACACAACAACGCTACTCCCGATATAGAGGTCAATCCGGAAAATTACGAAGTGAAGGTGGATGGAGTACACATAACGTGCGAGCCTGTAGCAGAGGTGCCTCTGGCACAACGATATTTTTTGTTTTAAGAAAGCAGCAAGAGTGTAAAGAACGCAACGAGTTTTTGAAAAGCCGGTGTATTTGGGGGAAGATTAAAAATATAAAAATGGTCATAAAACAGAAGGTAGGAAATAGACATTCTTTCGATCTGGCGAACCGATCTGTTGATACAATTGATCTGGAATGGTATGAAACCAACAAACGGATAATGCATAAGCGAACAAGATCTGGTAGGGATATGGTTCTGAAATTTCTGCAGCAAGCACCAGCTTTAACAGAAGGTGATGTGCTTTGGCAGGATGAAACAAGCATAATTGCCGTTGAGATAAAACCTTGTGAAGCGATTATTTTACAACCGGCAACTATGCAGCAGATGGCTGCTGTTTGTTATGAAATTGGTAACAAGCATTTGCCTTTGTTCTTCAACAATGGTGAGCTGCTCATTCCATTTGAGGAGCCGCTGTTTAAGCTTTTATCAGCATCAGGGTATGAACCAAAAAGGGAATCGCGGAAGTTACTTAATGCTTTAAAAACAACAGTGCTGCCTCATGGAGGCGTAGAAACGAAACAAAGCCTGTTTTCTAAAATTCTTCAAATGACTACTTCCCCTGCCAATGTCTAGTACCGGCCTTTTAAGCCTGTTGCAACTCTCTGACCCTACATTGCCTATTGGCAGTTATGCGCACTCTAACGGATTAGAAACCTACGTTCAGTTTGGGATTGTAAGAGACCTCACAACGGCGAGAACCTTTATAACTCAGATGCTTTGTCAAAACCTTCACTATACCGATGCTGCTTTTGCATCTCTTGCGTACGATGCAGCGATGCAAAATGATGCACACAGAATTATAGAATTGGATGATGAGTGCACGGCACTAAAGCTGCCAAAAGAGAGCCGCCATGCCAGCCAGAAGCTGGGCATACGGCTCTTGAAGATCTTTGAACCGGGAACAGGAAACGAATTGTTATTGAATTATAAAAAGTCAATACAACAGCATAGGGCTTTAGGTCATTATTCCATTGTTTTTGGCATGTACGCTTGTGCATTAGGCATTTTAAAGGCCGATGCGCTAACCGGTTTTTATTACAACGCTGCTGTTGCAATGGTCACTAATAGCGTTAAGCTAATTCCCCTGGGACAGCAGGATGGCCAGGAGATGCTATTTTCGCTGCAGCCGCTAATTACCACACTAGTTAAAAATTCGCTGGTACCTGCAGTCGATAAAATAGGTTTGTGCTGTACCGGTTTCGATATTCGATGTATGCAGCATGAGCAGTTATATTCTAGGTTGTATATGTCTTAAGGCAGTTTTTACTTATAAAAATTTTGTTTTAATTCCTCATTTTTTGCTTAAGAATTACAGGGAGCCCGATACTAAATTAGCGGATAAATTATTTAAAGCAGGTCTGCAGGCAGGTAGAAAGCTTATTAAGTGGTAAATTATTTACTAAAACGACCGGCCTACCCGTAACTGAAGTAGTTTCATTTCTGCAGATTTGGCGTAGGTCAGCACAATCAAAATCTTATTAAAAGGAGCCAATAGAATGCCGCCGCCATATGCCGTATGCCATGTGTTGGAAGTCTCTCCAGGCATCCAAACTCTACCGTTGTCAAATAGCGCGAGCAGCCCCGCTTTACCATTATATATGTAGCTTTTAATGTTGGTGATGTATCTAACTTCATTTGCGTCATAAAACCCGGTCTTACCCCAAAAACGTTCAAGGCGGTAGCCGCGTAATGTTTCTGGTCCACCTACAGATGCATATTGGTAAAAAAGCGGGTTACCTACTACTGTCGTTGCTGCTGTCTTTATAGACAATGATAATTTTGCTGCTAATGGCAAATAAAATTGAAAGCTTCCGTAGTATCTGGTAAAGTCTCTTCCTCCACTTGATAAATTATGGTTGTAAGTAGCATTCGCTGAAAAAGTAACACCTTTCGTAGGTACCACAGAGTCATTTATATTATCATAAACATAGGATACCCTGGTGCCGATAAAATTATTAGTATTAAAGTCACCCGGCTGAATAGAAGCAAAATTCTTCGATACAAATTTTCCCGGATCATTTATTACTCTAATTGACTGGAAGAAGCCGCCTATTGTAATATCGTTGTGCGCAAATTTTCTATTGATGCCGCCATCCGCTTCCCACTGCTCGCTACGCATTCTGTAAAAATCATTGTAATTTGTAAGTAGAGCCGTTTCGTTTCCAAAACCAAAAAATTTCGTCCAGCGGATAGCGTCGTAGTTTCCTTTAAAAAACACATCCCATTTGCCTATAGCTTTTGGAAATAGACCTTGATAAGTAGCACTAATCGCATGTTGCGAAATAGAATAGTTTAAAGCAAATTGCTGTTCATAGGCAAACGGCAAACGTCTCCATTTGTGATGTATTATTTTCGCGGTTAGCCCGGCAAACAAGCGGTCATCATAGTTATAGGAGAAGTTCGGTCCAATCCCTTTTTTGTCGTACAGGTAACCAAAATAATTAAAGGTGTGAATATTGGTATCGCCGGATAAATGCAGCTTCGTTTGTTTTGATGTAATCAGGTTATTATTAAAATCGTCATAAATCTCGGTGCTTTTACGTGCCTTTTTTACCGATGATCGGTCTATAATAGAGTCCTGTTGATCGCCGCCAATTATTTTAATTTTTATTCCCCGGTTTACCTGTCCGTTGATTGAGTAACTGTCATTACCCGACAGGCCGTATAAACGTACTTCCTTGGTTTCGTCCGTTTTAAATATTCTTGAGTAAATCAAGTCCGTTCCTTCTTTTGATGGCCGAAATACTTTCACACTGGTCTCATTGTCGCTGACACGGTTAACTTCAAAATCCTCTTTGCCTTTACTGCCAACCACATCAACCTCTTTTGAAATAAATCTGTAATAAGTTTCGGCATATTCTAAAAGGTGGCTCCGCCTGGCTTTTAATTTTGCTATCGTTTCACATCCCGCAATAGCAAATATTTCTGGCGGGAGTTGCTTTAATGCGGTTTCGATAACATTGTCTGTTAACGACTGCTGCAATGCTATGGCAGTCGTTTGCCAGTCGTGTAAAGTCATTTCATTTGCAAAAAACCGGTCAAGATTTCTTTCTTCATAATTAAAAGTTTTAACGTCGGGAAGTGTATAGTTAAACGCCTGAAAATATTTTAAACCCGCTGCAGCAATTAAAAATGACAGCAGTTTGCCGTCGTATTTAAAATATGCCTGGTCACGGTCCTGCGGCACCGGCTCGTACACCTTTTTATCTTTTATTTCTTTTAAACCCCACGCCCACTGGTCTTCGTGCCTGTCCCAGTCACCGATCAACATATCAAACAATCTCGATCTTATAAACAAATTTTGGTCTACCAGGTAGCTGTTGTCTTTATGCAGTTTATCAAGCAGCTGGTAAGTATCAATAAAGTTGTCAAAATTACCAAGGTTGTTCGCTTCCTTCCAGCTTCCACTTAAACGTTGTTCAAAGAGATACAGATGGTTAGCGAAGGTTTTATTAAAAGTGTCGAGAAGGGGTTGTGCAGGCAGGTAAACATATTTTGGCATTGTATAGTAAATGCCTGCTTTTTGAGCCATTAGCGGTACAGACGCTGCCCCGTAGGGATGAGACATGGAGACCTCATCGTTCACGATACCTTCCAAAAAAGTGTGGTGCAGTATTTCGGGTAGCACTTTTCCAAGTGTTTTATCGACGGAACGAAGAGCGTATTCTTTGCCACTGGCTGTCTTCACGTGAAGCGATTTTGTTTGATGACCGCCGCCGGCTTTATAAGCGGTTAATCCTCCTTCCGCTGTATCCAAGAGCATTACCGGAACTTTGACAGCAGTCGTCCACTCCCTCCGGTAATTTTTACCCATCAACCATTGATAAAAAGAGTAGCGTTTATATTGAGGTCCTGCTTCGATTGCTTTGTAAGCATCAACAGAATCGCTGCGAGTGCTTTTTTGTGCAACAACAATATGAGAACAAAAAGTAAGATATATGAAACAACAAAGGCAATTGCTAAAGCTCTTTTTCATTCAGTATTAATGCTTTGTAATAAAGTCATTAAAACCTTGCCACTGTTCTTTGGTGATCTTTTTGTATTCGAACAAACATGCCAGTTGTTACAAAAGCTATTTGATTTTTTTCTATTTTTTCTAACTTTTCCATATAATTACCAGCTTTTTGTATGCTACATGATGGTATTTATACCAACTGCTTTCGTTCGTTAAAGACAAATGCGCGGCAATGTTTACCACAAAAGTTTCACTGGCTGTCAATCTTAGTTGTTTTTATCATAACTTATTTAATGTTATTAACTTAGATCGGGTTTATAGTTTAATTTCGAAGAATATTTAATAAATTAGAGTATGGATAAGTTTCAGGATTTTGAAAATTGGCTAAAAGCAAACCACAAATTAAACTGGCGTGAAAACCTGATAGCGATGAATTTGATCGACAAAATCTTGCTTGTTCCAAACTTTGAAAAAATTTCCTCCGTATCAATATTAAATCAGCTACTTAGCGCTTTGCGAAACAACATTTCCTTTGCAAACAAAAGCAAAACCGAGAAAGACAGGGAAATTAAAAGTTTCAAGTTATTTATTCAATTTAAAGAGCATGAGAAAGAGCAACAACATAAGGAAAAGGAAGTGGAGTAACGGCACATTACTTTTTACCTAACTCTGTTAAACACCAATCCCTTTCAATTTATTGCAGGTAAAAATTTTCGATCTAGCGTACATGTTAGATAATGGAGAGTATAGCTAATGGCACTGATGTATAAACGATCAGTTTTTGCTTTTGCTATGCTTAAAATCTACCGATTATAATCTTAGTATACATGCTTCTTACAGAAGATTTGTAAGATGATGAATTTCACTGGCTACGCACTATGTATAACTGAAGCAAAGAAGCAAAAAACCCGCGGTTAAGCGGGTTTTTTGCTGTCAACTGTTATTTTTTACCTGTCAATGCGACTAGTATCTGTACATCTCAGGCTTAAACGGACCATTTTTGCTTACGCCCAAATAGGTCGATTGATCGTCTGTTAGTTCATCTAACACAACACCAATTTTTGCTAAGTGCAAACGTGCCACTTTTTCATCGAGATGCTTTGGTAGCACGTATACTTTATTTTCGTATTTATCGTGGTTATTCCAAAGTTCTATCTGCGCCAAAGTCTGGTTACTGAAAGAATTACTCATTACAAAACTTGGATGACCGGTTGCACAACCAAGGTTTACCAAGCGGCCCTCTGCCAACAAGATAATGTCTTTACCATCTATATTGTAAATGTCGACCTGTGGTTTTACAGTATCTTTTGTGTGACCATAATTTTGATTTAACCAGGCAACATCAATTTCGATGTCGAAGTGACCAATGTTACAAACAATAGCTTTGTCTTTCATTGCCCGGAAATGCTTTTCAGTAATCAAATCGCGGCAACCTGAAGCAGTAACGATGATATCCGCTTCTTTAACGGCATCAATCATCTTCTTCACCTCAAACCCGTCCATTGCAGCCTGCAACGCACAAATTGGGTCAATTTCAGTAACGATAACGCGGCAACCGGCACCGGCCAAAGAAGCAGCAGAGCCTTTACCTACATCACCATATCCACCAACAACAGCTACCTTACCGGCAAGCATTACATCAGTTGCACGACGGATAGAGTCAACCAAACTTTCTTTACAACCATATTTGTTGTCAAATTTAGACTTGGTAACACTGTCGTTAACATTGATAGCAGGAATAGGTAGTGTGCCTTTTTCCATTCTTTCATACAAGCGATGTACGCCTGTTGTTGTCTCTTCGCTAAGACCTTTAACGTGTTGAATAAGTTCAGGGTATTTATCGAAAACAATGTTGGTCAAATCGCCACCATCATCTAAAATCATATTTAAAGGGCGGTCTTCACTTCCAAAAAACAGTGTTTGTTCTATACACCATTCAGCATCTTCATTGCTTTGACCTTTCCACGCAAACACGCCTACACCAGCAGCAGCAATAGCGGCCGCAGCATGATCCTGGGTAGAAAAGATGTTGCAAGAGCTCCATTTAACTTCAGCTCCCAAAGCAATCAAAGTCTCGATGAGCACCGCTGTTTGTATTGTCATATGAAGACATCCTGCTATACGGGCACCCTTCAATGGTTGAGATGGACCGTATTCAGCACGAATGGACATCAAACCCGGCATTTCCGCTTCTGCAAGACGTATTTCTTTACGACCCCAGGAAGCGAGGACCATATCGGCCACCTTGTACTTCAGACTGAAATCAATCTGGTTGTTTGTTGTTGTTGTTGTAGACATAGTTTTTAGTTATAAATTTTAGATTCAAAAGTCAAAAACTATAAATTTAAAGAGTGACTTTAAATTTCTGCTTTTGCTTTTCATTTTTTTTCTATGCAAATTTACTCTCCTTAGTGAAAAATTCTATTAACTAGTATAACTTTGGAATAAAAGTGGTATTCAGCTCCTATTTATAGAATAACTACTTAATTAGCGATGGCAAAGACTATTCAAAAAGAAGATTCAACTATTGGCCAAAATGCTCCTGATAGTAAAGACCTTGCTATACTTCGGCTGCTGCAGGAGAATGCCCGGATGACAGTTAAGGAAATTTCAGATAAGGTACACTTGAGCACAACCCCTGTTCATGAAAGAATTAAAAGAATGGAAGAAACAGGGGTTATTAAGCAATATGCCACACTGGTTGATCACACAAAAGTGAAAAAAGGATTGATGGTTATTTGCTATGTTTCTCTCAAACAACATAGCAAAGAAGCAGGCGATAAATTTATTAAAACAATACAGGAGTTGAATGAGGTGATAGAATGCTACAATATTTCGGGTGAATTTGATTTTATGCTAAAAGTAGTTTCTGAAGACATGAACGCCTATTATAATTTTCATGTAAACAGTCTAAGTCAGATAGACAATATGGGCCACGTACAAAGCGTGTTTGTAATGGGAATTATAAAGCAGACACATATTGTGGTGTAACAAGAAAAGCTTGAACTCTTCGAAAAAGGCAATAAGAACCTATTTTTAAATGAAGGTTGAATCGCGAAACGCGATGCTATTTGTTAGTAACGATGAAGTAAATTTGTTAAAACGTTCATTCGAATGGGGTTAGTATATGCAGATATTGAATTAATAAATGCGGAAGACGTGGGTTTGGCTCGCCGCCATATAATTGGAGAAGAAGAAGTAAAGCGTATTCAACTCAATGTCTTAGTTGACAGCGGTGCTTATAACTTATGTATAAACGAAGACATTCAAGCCCAATTAGAATTACCTTTTCTGGAAAAGAGAAAAGCTCAGCTTGCTAATGGAAGCATTGAAGAGTATGATATGGTCGGGCCAGTGCTTCTCAAATTTAAAAACCGCCAGACCATTTGTACCGCTATGGTGCTACAGGGTAATAATGAACCATTGTTGGGCGCTATTCCCTTAGAAGATATGGACGTTCTTATTCATCCGGCTAGGCAAGAATTGATAGTAAATCCTGAGCATCCTTATTATGCTCAAATGAAATTAAAATAATTTTTAGAGAAATGCTGCCTTTAGCTGCTCCCTTTTATCCTTACCAGGCCGATGCCGCTACATTCTTCCGGTAATAACACTTCGATCTTGCTGCTATTGATACCATTTTTTTAGCGACGATATAAAACAAGCACACAGCAATCTACACCTTTCACCTTCTCTACCGGCAGTTTCCACCAACAACATCATCTATTGTCGCTTTAATATCCATATATAAATTTCTGCTTTGTTCTACAGATAATTCGTTTGTAAAAATAACACATGCATAGCTACGGCAGAGGTTGAGCATTGGCCACGGCCCTTGCAGTGAAGGCACGGCGACTGCAGTGGCTTTTCCCTGGGCATTTGTTTCAATTATCCATTCTCCCAAACCATAATTGAGGCCTGCAACAGGTGCCGGCGCATATTTTACCTGGCTAGCTTCTGTAGTTATAATATGCAGCATAGCTACAGAGCTTTCTGTTAATACCTGCTTATTATTAAAATTTCCCTTGTTTAAGAGCATTGTAAGAAAATTAATAAAGTCTGCAGCACTAGACTTTGCACCTATAGCAGGGTTAATGGCATCGTTGTAATTTTCGTTGGTAAAAGTGGTGTTTTTCATAGCTAGTGGGCGTGTTATTCGGTCCTGCATCAGCCTGTCGAATGTCTTTTTAGAGATCACTTCCAGCACTCTTCCGGCTATATTAAAACCCACGTTGCTATACCTGAATTCGGTACCTGAGTTGGTCTGAATATCTCTTTTTGATGCAAAATCGTTGACCTCCTCTTCGAGAGAATGAAACTTATTCTTTTGTAACAGTTTCGCAATACCTTGTTCTGATTGTATGCCTGTAAAATTTGTAAGGCATTGGCGAACGGTAATATAACCTTTGTAATATTTAGTAAAGATCGGCAGGTATTTACTCACCTTGTCATCCAGCGACAGCTTGCCTTCCTGTACAAAAGTCAATACAAGTGCTGTTGTCAGCCATTGACTGCTGGCACCGATACGCACAGGCGTCTTTATATTCAATTTACCAATCTCTTTTTTGTAAGCTACTTTTCCATCTTTATATAGCATAAATACGATGTCCCTCCCTAGCTTGTCTTTTGACCTAACCAGTTTCTCTGAAATGGCAGTTGTGTCAATTTGTGCGATTGAAGCTTGATAATTGATAGTAAAAAGGGCTACTACCGTTGCTTTCATTACGACCTTTAATAACATAATTTGGGTTTGGTGCTTGGATTTATAAGGTATTTTTTATCCGCCTTCAATTTATGTAAATACAAATAAAGTGAAGAACGAAAAGTAAAAATTTGTTTGCGCTTGTTAAAACATTCTTTAGGCTAAAGCAGATGGTATTGTGAAATGAATGGTTGGGTGTGCCCACATGGGCGCTGTCATATTGTACCTAAAAGCCTACAGGCGATAATAACCTCATTTTACATTAATCCTTTAAATAGCATGTTCACAGAAAGTCACAGGTTTGTGATGGCATACCAGGTGGTACCATACTACTGTCTGCTACTATAATCGTAAGCGATAAAGGAGCTCCCTTAAACGGCAAATTTATTTTTGTTGGAAAGACGCATGCCTCCGTATGGGAGCTATACACTTCTGATGGCACTGCCGCTGGCACCCACCCCTCTGTTAAAAAACATTACACGGGCGTCAAAGCTCAAACTCCGACAACTATGCTTTTTTTAATGGTCAGATTTGTTTTTCAGCCGCAAGTGCAGAAATGGGAAAAGCGTTTTGGAAAACGGACGGCCTCTATGCTGAAACGACGATTGTAAAAGATATTATGCTAGGCGTTACCAGCAGCAATGCCGCTGGCAGGTCAGGTAACTGTTCCCGGAGCTAGCCTTTTGCCTGGCTTTTACTTATTACTGGCAGAAACAAGTAAAGGACGCAATGCGATAAATTTTTAAAACATTAGCCGTAACGGCTTTATAGAATCTTCGCGTTGAAGACGAGAGTACTAAAACATTAGAGATAGCAGTTGGTGCCGCAAATAAAAAGAGGTTTAAAAAATGTGCTTAAACCTCTTTTTCGCCAATTAATAGTCTTATAATTAATCGTGACCTTCCAGTTTCACCAGTTTATTATAAAGCCCTAATAGTAAAAATGTTGGAGGCCATTGGCCTACAAATAAAGACTTGTTGTTCTTGCCAGCGATTTTAAAACCCAGAGAAATTGCAATAGATCCCATCGCCAGCCAAAGAAATAGGTCGGAGGGAAGTTTTGCTGTTTGTTCTTCTATAGCTGTTGCTACAGGCCCTTCCGTGTGTTGTGGATTTAAGTTAGTTGCCATACAAATGTTTTTAGTTGTGAATTATGTGGAAGATTATTCAATTTTCTTGCCATGCGTTTTTTATTGGTTACGTTCTTATAATGGTTGCTGTTTTTCCAATAACTGTTTAATCATTTTAGTAAAACAATAAAACCGGGTTAATCAAACAGTTAGATTTTTTTATTCTGCCCGTTCAATTTTTTAAACCTTGCCTTTGGGGAATTTGTGGAATTAGAATTTGTGGAATGGGAACAGAATAGAAGAGCTTCTGCTATCAGTTTAAACAATTTTCAAAGTTCAGATCCTGGTATACGTTCAGAAGGTGATCGTAGACAGTTGACAGATTACCACGAATAACCGCGAACGGGCAAAACTTCGCCGTACAATTGTATCTGTGAATGTCCCTATTCAT
>JALYZZ010000256.1 GCA_030948675.1 Bacteroidota bacterium
CTATAACCTTCAAAAAGCACTTGCTGTTCCTGACCTTACATTGGGAGCGACATTTGACAAGAGAGGTAGTTTCGTTGAGAGTGCATCCTTCTTCAACATTGCCTTGGATCTTCCCTTTTACAACAGGAACCAGGGAAATATAAAAGCAGCAAAATTTGGTATTGAACAAAGTAAAGTGCAATTAAACCAGCAATCGTTTGTAGTCGAGAACGACGTGCAGAAAGCATATACCAAAGCACTCAACACCGATAGAATGTTAACTTCAATTGACGCTAATTTCCGTATATCATTTCAACAGTTATTGACCAGCGTAACGGAGAATTTCAGAAAGAGAAACATTAGTCTGCTCGAGTTTACAGACTTTTACGAATCATATAAACAGAACGTCTTACAATTAAATCAATTGCAGAACGACCGGATGCAGGCGATTGAGAATTTAAACTTTGCTGTTGGCAAAACCATACTTAACTACTAATTCCATAAAAATGAAATCAATAAAATTCTTAATCGGTTCGTTGTTTATTGCCCTTACAGTGATATCCTGTAGTAACAACAAAGCTCAGGAAACGGCTGTGGTGGATAATTCTGATACTGGCATTACCGATAGTTTAATAAAGACTTTACAAACCGCACCGGTTGAAGGCTCTGATCAGGCAGATATTATAAAACTCAATGGTAAGATTCAACCTAATGAAAGTTTACAGGCTAAAGTATATTCCCTAGTAAGTGGTAAGATTAAAGACGTGCACGTGGAACTGGGAGATTACGTTAAAAAAGGCCAAACGCTTGCAATAATACAAAGTACCGAAGTTGCTGCTGTTACTACCGACGTTACAGTAGGAGTGTCTGATGTAGCATTGGCAAAGAAAAACTTGCAAGTGCAACAGGATCTTTACCAGGGCAAACTGGCAACAGAACAGGATTATTTAGCTGCGAAATCTAACTACGACAAAGCATTAGCAGGATTGAGCAGGGCAAGACAAATTTCAGCTATCAATGGCGGCAGAAATTCAAGCTATGTGGTAACTGCCCCACTTTCGGGTTATATCATTGAAAAAAATGTGACAAACAATTCGCAGGTTAGAAACGATAACAACACGAGCCTTTTCTCAATAGCAAACCTTTCTAATGTCTGGATCATTGCCAATGTGTATGAGGCAGACATTAATAACATAAAGTTGGGTGATGAGGTGAAAGTAAATACGCTCGCTGACCCTAACAAGGACTACGTTGGCAAAATCGACAAAGTATATAACGTGCTTGATCCTGCAACCAGAACAATGAAAGTGCGTATCAGCATGAACAATGCTAATGGAGAACTAAAACCAGAAATGTTTGCCACTATAAAAGTAAAGAACAGCTCATCAAGCCGTAAAGTGCTTTCGATTCCCTCACAGGCAGTTGTACTTGACAATAGTAAAAATTATGTAATTGTTAAACAAGGCAACAACCTACAGGTAAAACAGGTTGAAATTGTAAAAAGAGTAGATCCAAAATCATTTGTTTCAGGCCTAAACGAAGGAGACCAGGTTGTAATGAATTCCCAGGTTTTTCTTTTACAAGCACTGAATAGTAAATAGACAAAAAACAGATCATGTTTAAAATCATAAAAAAAACCATTGCCTTTTCTTTAAAAAACAGGCTGTTTATATTTTTTGCAACTGTTATTTTAATTATTTGGGGAGTAATTGCTTTTAAGAACATCCCGATTGAAGCTTTTCCTGATGTCACCAATACACAGATTACCATCATTACCCAGTGGCCAGGAAGAAGCGCTGAAGAAGTAGAAAAATTTGTTACTGTGCCCATTGAGGTAGCAATGAACCCTACTCAGAAAAAAACTTCCGTTCGCTCTACCACTGTTTTTGGATTGTCTGTAGTGAAGGTCATATTTGACGATGATGTAGATGATGCTTTCGCACGTCAGCAGGTGAACAACCTATTAAGAGGGGTAAATGTGCCAGAAGGTGCTGAGCCAGACATTCAACCACCAACAGGACCTACAGGCGAGATATTTCGCTACACACTCAAAAGCTCGGAAAAAACAGCACAACAACTAAAAACACTGCAGGATTGGGTAATTGAAAGACAGTTTTTAGGTGTACCCGGTGTAGGAGATGTGGTAAGTTTCGGAGGAGAGGTAAAGACATACGAGATAAAGGTTAACCCAGTAAAACTTGCATCATACAGCATTAACCCTTTAGACGTTTACAATGCTGCTTCAAAAAGTAACATCAATGTTGGGGGAGATGTAATCGTTGATAATTCTCAGTCCTTCGTTGTTCGTGGAATTGGACTGATCAATAACCTTGAAGATATTGGAAATATTATTGTCGACAACGTTAATGGTACACCAATTCTTGTAAAAGATGTTGCGGATTATAGTATATCTGCGCTTCCAAGATTAGGGCAAGTTGGTCGCGACAAGCAAAATGATGTAGTTGAAGGTATAATAGTGATGCGCAAAGGCGAAAATCCGAGTCAGGTAATCAAGCGAGTAGAGGAAAAAATAAAATATCTCAATGAAAAGGTTTTACCCCCCGGCGTAAAAATAGATACGTTTTACAATCGTGACAACCTCATTGAATTTGCTACTCATACCGTTCTTCACAACATGATGGAAGGTATCCTCTTTGTAACGGTTATAGTACTTATTTTTATGGCTGACTGGCGAACTACTGTTATAGTTGCCATTGTAATTCCTTTAGCCCTGTTATTTGCTTTTGTATGCCTGACATTAAGGGGTATGAGTGCCAACCTTTTATCGATGGGTGCAATTGACTTCGGTATCATTATAGACGGAGCAGTGGTTATGGTTGAAGGGATATTTGTGGTACTTGACAGGAGAGCCCACCAGATGGGGATGGAAAGGTTCAACAAGCTATCAAAACTTGGAATTATAAAAAATACCGGCGGAGAACTCGGAAAGGCAATTTTCTTTTCTAAGCTGATTATCATTGCAGCATTACTGCCGATCTTCTCATTCCAAAAAGTAGAAGGAAAAATGTTTTCTCCTCTTGCCTGGACACTTGGCTTTGCGTTGCTAGGTGCGCTCATCCTAACACTGACGTTGGTTCCTTTATTAAGCAGTTTGCTGCTAAAGAAAAATGTGAAAGAAAAACACAACTGGTTTGTGGAAGGCATAACCAAAGGGGTAATGTCGATGTTTGGCTGGACTTACAGAAACAAGCGTTTAGCATTAATAACCGCTGTATCGGTAGTCGCAGTTGGCTTCTTTATGTTTAAGTTTTTAGGAACAGAGTTTTTACCAGAGTTAGATGAGGGGGCTATTTATATTCGCGCCACCTGCCCATTAAGCATTTCTCTGCAGGACTCTAAAGAAATTGCTAATAGGATGAGGTCGATTATCCGGCAATATCCCGAAGTAAAACAGGTAATGTCGCAGACTGGCCGCCCAAATGATGGTACCGATGCGACCGGTTTTTATAATATCGAGTATCACGTAGACATCTATCCCAAAGAACAATGGAAAAGCGGGTGGACAAAGGAGGAGTTGATTGACCACATGCAGAAGAAGCTGGCAGTGTTTCCTGGAATTGATTTAAACTTTTCACAGCCGATTATGGATAATGTGGAAGAAGCTGTTTCCGGAGTCAAAGGCTCTCTAGCAGTAAAAATTTATGGTGACAGTTTAGGCTATACAGAAAAGACTGCTTATCAGGTGTACGATGTAATGAAAAAAATTAAAGGTGTTGAAGACCTGGGTGTAATAAGAAACATTGGACAACCCGAAATGAGGATTGACCTGGATCAAAGCAAAATGGCACTATACGGGGTTACAACCGGAGACGCAAATGCCATCATCGAAATGGCTATTGGGGGTAAAGGGGTATCGCAGATATATGAAGGAGAAAGAAGGTTTCAGCTAAGATTGCGCTACGAGGAAGAGTACCGCAGCAATGCTGAGGCGATCAGTAACCTTATGGTGCCTACCATTAGAGGCTCTCAGGTTCCCATAAAAAACATTGCCACTATTCAGCGCCTTGACGGCCCAAGCATTATTTTTAGAGACGATAACAAGCGATATAGTGCCGTAAAGTTTTCGGTTCGTGGCCGCGATATGGGTAGCACAGTGGCTGAGGCGCAGGAAAAAGTGAACCAGGCTGTAAAACTAAACGCCGGGTATGAAATGCAATGGGCCGGAGATTTCGAAAACCAACAGCGCGCATCAAAACGATTGAGCCAGGTTGTTCCCATTAGCTTATTGGTAATCTTCCTTATCCTGTTTATCATGTTTGGAAATGTGAAAGATGCCGGCATGGTACTGTTAAACGTTCCTTTTGCCATCATTGGAGGCATTTTCGCCCTGCTGATTACCGGTACCAATTTTAGTATTTCTGCAGGCATAGGTTTCATTGCCTTATTTGGAATTTGTATTCAAAACGGGGTAATATTAATATCAGTATTTAAGAATAATTTGCAGCGAATAAAGAAGAATGAATTTACACATCATTCTCTTGAAGTTGCTATTAAACACGGGGTAAAAGAAAGGGTACGGCCGGTTGTCATGACGGCTTTAATGGCTGCGATTGGTTTAATGCCTGCGGCACTATCTCATGGAATCGGTTCTGAAACCTCAAAACCATTAGCAATAGTTGTTATTGGCGGTTTAATAACGGCAACAATATTGACGCTGCTAGTATTTCCGTTATTCTTCTTTATAGGATATAGGAGGTTAGGACAGAGGATGGATTAAATCTAAGAAAAAAAGGAACTTCTGTCGTTTTAATAGCAGTTCCTGCTTTTTTTAATTCTTTTTTTATTATCATAGTTTTTCGCGATCTCTTTAGCTTAAATCTTTGCAACTGCCGTTTGTATAGCGGCAGTTTTTTTTGTCCTTTCTAGTCTTTACAGTACACATTTTATTCCGTCAGATTCACTACGGGCTTTATTTATTATACCTTCGGCCTCTTCCAGTATTCCTTGGTAATGGCTTTGTCATCGCAACAAACAAAGCCATCAAAAAATTAATATTCCCGTGTATATATAACAATTGTATCTTAGTTACATCAAATAGCTGCTCGCTTTATGGCGTCTACAACACGGTCTGTTTACAATGTATTTTATTTGCTTGCTGCCGTGTTTCTAATAGCCTATATCATTGTCACCTTTCAGCAATTAAACAAGTTTGGGGGATTTGTTTTAATGTTGTTCTTTACCTCCCTGGCACTTGGTTTCAGAGAAAATAAGTTCTTAAAAGGGTTATCTTTTACCGTTATTATTCTTGCCGTTGTTAGCCTTGCCATGTATTATCCTGCGTACTTTGTTAGCATTGGCTCCTTTAAACTTTCAGCCCTTATTGTGCCGCTGTTGCAGATCATTATGTTTGGAATGGGCACAGAACTAAGTCTCAAAGATTTTTCAAGTGTGTTGAGCATGCCGAAAGGAATTATTGTAGGTATTGTATGCCATTATACTATTATGCCTTTAATTGGTTTTTTCATTGCCAGCCTATTTCATTTTCCTGGAGAGATTGGTGCGGGTATTATCTTAGTCGGCTGCTGCCCCAGCGGACTTGCTTCTAATGTGATGTCTTACCTTGCCCGGGCTAACCTTGCCCTGTCGGTATCTGTTACTACCATATCCACCCTTCTGGCTCCTTTCTTAACCCCGTTACTAATGAACCTTTTAGGCGGAAGCTTTGTAGAAATACACTTTTGGGCAATGGTATGGGATATTACAAAAATTGTAATTATACCTATTGTAGCAGGTTTGCTTTTTCATTACCTTATACATGGAAAATTCCGCTGGCTTGATAAAGCAATGCCCATTGTTTCAATGGCAGGAATTGCGCTAATTCTTACTGTGATGGTTGCCGCCGGAAGAGACAATTTGTTGAAAGTGGGCGGACTATTAATAATCGCCACGCTCATTCATAATACAGCGGGCCTTTTTCTTGGCTACTGGTCTGGGCGTCTCATGAAGTTACCTGAAAGAGATTGCCGAACAATAGCACTCGAAGTCGGTATGCAGAATGCAGGTCTTGCATCTGGACTGGCATTAACAATGGGTAAGATCGCGACCGTTGGATTGGCGCCCGCCATTTTCGGCCCCATTATGAATATCAGTGGTTCTTCTATCTCCAGCTGGTGGCACAACCGATTGCCGGCGGAAGATGCGGCAGAAGAAATCAACAGCCGAAAAGAGGTTTTTGAAATTCAATAAACTTTTTAAATGCATTATAAGCGCGCTATGCTAAGATTAAAATTCCTATCACTGGTGTTTCTGTTTGCCCTGGCAACTAAAGAAACCAAATCACAACAAATCACAAAAGAAGAATTAATTTTTCTAACCCCTGAATGGAAAGGTGAGCGATACGCCGATGGAAGACCTAAAGTTCCTGACAACATTCTTCAACGAATGAAAAGTGTAAGCCAGGAAGAAGCATGGGCTGTTATGAAAAACGCAGGTTACGGGTACCAGGTTGCAGAGAATTGGCAACTAATAAATCCTGACAGTGTTTTAGTTGGCCGTGCTGTCACTACCACGTTTATGCCTGCTCGCCCAGACGTATGGGGTGCAATTGATGCAAGGGGCAAAAAGGCAGGAAAAAAAGGCCAAAATAGCTGGCCGGTAGACCTGCTGATTAAAGGAGACGTGTACGTAGCTGACCAATTTGGAGCACATAGAAATGGCCCGACAATAGGTGATAATGTAGGAAATGCTATTTACGCAAAGACGGGAAACGGAATTGTGTATGAC
>JALYZZ010000267.1 GCA_030948675.1 Bacteroidota bacterium
CATCATTACCTGTTATTTATGTTACCCAGGCAGGAATGAAAAAATATTTTAGTGATCACTCAGAAGTGCTGGATATTGATTTAAATGTAGCTTTTAAAGAGAACATCACAAACGGAACCAACGTGACGGGGTACAAGGATAACGCGGCAGCTTCCATAGTAGTTATTGCAGCGCACTATCAAACAGCAGTAAGCGGAGGAGCTTCAAATACAGTTAAGCACGGAGCAGACGATAATGCAAGCGGCATAGCTACATTAATTGAGCTTGCTAAAATGTTATCCGGTTCAAAAGCAAAAAATAATAACTATCTTTTTCTTGCACTGGATGGTAACGACAATGGCTCATCTGCACTAAGCTCCTGGTTACTTAGTGCAGCCAACAACATTGCATCAATAAATTATATGGTAAACCTTGACATGGTGGGAGGCTACGGCGACAGTAAAAAACTGGCAGTGCAAGGGTATTCTACCTCACCCGCGTGGAAACAAATTTTTACTGCAATACCTGACAAGAAAGTAGAACTTGCAATTGACAGCAGCAATGCTGCCAACGGACCTTTTGCCGCTGTATATAAAAAAGAAGTTCCCGGGCTGTCATTTTCTTCTGCTGAGCATACTGATTACACCACCACTGTTGATGATGAAAATAAAATAAATTATGCCGGTACTCTGCTGATCTTAAAGTTTATTGATAAATTAATTGAAACTGCGGATGTACAAGGTCGAATTGCATTTGAAAAAAGTGCTCCAAAACCAGCATCGGTAGCTATTGAACAAACAAATATTAAACCTGGAAAAACAGATGACCCAGGTGTTGCAACAACAAAAACAAGTGTAAGTCTTGGTGTAATACCTGATAAAGCTGGTAGCCAGGCAGGGCTGAAGATTAGTGGAGTTACTGCAAAGAAAATAGCATCGAAACTTGGATTGCAACCAGGGGATGTGTTAACAAACCTTGGCACCTACCCCATTTCTGACTTAAAATCTTATTTACAGGCTTTGTCTAATTTTAGAGCAGGCGATAAAACAACTTTGCGAATTAAAAGAGGTGAAGATGATAAAGAGTTTGCTGTAGAGTTTTAACTTTACTGCTCATGAAGCTGATACTTGATAATGAAGCAATAACCGACGATTTTTTTTCGGATACCAGGCTCGTAGGTATCATGGCCCCTATTAAAAATTACCAGTTTTGCTGGCAATTGAACAATCTTCTTGGATTTAATTTTCGACTTGATACCGAGATCGACAAACAGTTGAGGAGAAAAAACAGACAATATTTTTTTTCGGTTTACCAGCACGAAGAGAACAATTTTTTAAGGTACTATCTCTTTCACAACCATTGCGATGGCGAGTATTTATTGCCTGAGTTTAAGCATATGGATTTTTTGTTGCTAATGAAGGGTGATTATGTGGACGATCAAAATTGTAGTCATATTATCAATACCATCAAATCCATCGCATCGGTGCAGATGGTAACTGAACTAACGAATGAAAAGATTAAGAACAAAGAACACCTGGTATTTTAAACCAACCCTTATTTGCTGTATTTCTCCTTCGCTTGCCAACAGATTACATTGCAGGTACCACCGCTAACATTGCATGATACCCGTAGTTGTTTATTTTGGAAGCCGGATCATTCTCAATTAGGGGAGCTACCTGGTCTTCATGGTCTACTGCAATTATTCCAAGACCATATATTCCTGTTGGATCGAGCACCGGTCCAAATACAAGCATTATTCCCGGCTGAATATATTCTTTCCAGTAAGCGATGTGTTGTTGCATGATTTCTCTCTCATCGTCCGTCATTGTTTGTGCAAAGCCAGGGCGACGTGGTTTAAGCTTCAACGCAAAATACCTTTTCATAAAACACCTTGATTTGTATCGATTCAATTGAAAACTGAAGACTATCGCAGATCGATTTAAGACTTTACCCAGGTGCTGTCACCGTTCGTTTTATCTTTATCCTTCTTCCTAAATTTCTTAAACAGGTCAAGCTTAAACTGTACATTGCCGTCAGGGCCGGGTCTACCTCTTACATAAATGCTGGCTCCGGCTTTTGAGTTTGCACCTTTATTCTCTAGCTTAAAGTCCTCTCGGTTTTTGAGATTACTTAAAGGTATTTGAATACCAATATCGGTATTATTTCCTGCAATACTATAAACCCCTTCCACAAATAAGGTTAGCACGGTCGACTGAATTTCCATTCGGTTTAGATTGATCTCCTTATTTTTTATGTCAAGCCTATCTTTTAATTCAGCAAAATAAATTTCACTAAAATTTCTTTTTTTAAAAGCTATCTGCTGAATTTTTTCCATTGGAGCGTAATGTAGCAGCGCGCCGTTTTTAAGCGAAAAATCTACATAGCCAACAATATCTTGCGGCGCGCTCTGCAAATCGCGGTCGATGTCCATTCTTATATCAATATTTGACGACAACTTACCGCGTAAATTGTCGTGCGTAATACCGTTTTGACCAAAATCGCTAAAAGCATACATCACCTTATTAACGTCAACGTTTTGCATATTTACCTTTATGCTCGAGCTATAGTATTTGCTGTTTTTTGCAATAAGGTTGCCGCTAATAGCCATCGATCCGCCTGCATGTTGCAGACTGACTGTGTTAAGTATCCAATTTTCATTAATAAGACCCAGCGAAGCTTTAACATTTGTGGCTGCAAATTTCTTAAAGATCAACTCATCAGCTCTGACGTTTAATCGAAAGTTTGCCTGGTTCACGATTGCGTCGATATTTTGTGCGGTACTTCCCAGCTTTGACTTTGCGGTTCGTTTTTTAACCTCGGTTGTTCGTTGTTTTAAAAGAGCAGTGAGGGTATTCAAGTTTAACGACGGTGAATAGATACTCCAGTCAAGAATAATTTTGCCAGGGCTCGTATTCATCAAAGCAAGCAAATTTTTTCCGCTCCCATTCATTACAATTTTATTGCCTTCTACATTTCCCCTAAATTCTGTTACATACACATCGGTATTTTTAAAAACAATGCTTCCGCCTACATTATTCATTGGCAGATTGCGCGGATGATACATGATAATGCCATCAGAAAAATTAATCTTTCCATTTAATGAAGTGTTCTTGTTAGAGTTGCTTTCAAGCGGTCCCGAATAGGTAAGATTAATGGAACCTCTTCCCTGGTGCAGGTCGAGGGTTCGGCTTCCAAGAAGGCTGTTGATTTGAGTAAGATCAAAATTTGATTTGATATCAGCATTGATCGTCGGATACTGCAAATTATCGATGTAAATATTCTGAGAAGTAATTTTTAACCCTTCAAAATTTCCTGTAAAGTTGTGAAACTGCAGCCGAGAGTTTGGGTCTTTGCGAGGCAAGCCGGGAATTAATTCGTTGGTGAAAGACCCGTCGAGTGAGCAATCTGTAAAGCTGGCAAAAGGAGAAACAATGTTGTTGTTTTCTACCTTCCATTTTATATTAACGAGTGGATCTCCTCCATTAAGCGGCCCGCTTATATCCGCAAAAACTTCGTTTACCGGTTTTTCTATTTTAACCAGTGATAATGATGTTTGAATTTTTGGAGTTAATAACGTTTTTGCCTCGTCGTAGCTAACATTTTTGGTGGATATTTTAAGGGCAAAAGCCGGCAATTGAGTAAAGCTAAATGTTCCGGATAATCTATAAGGATGATTTTTCAGACGAATGCCAATATCTTCAAAAGTAAGTTGCTTCCGGCTCTTATTTAGGATAACAGTAAAGTCAGATTCAAACGCCGTTTCATGTACATAGCTGCCTAGAAATGTATTGAATGAAAAATTATGGATAAGAATATTGGCGGATGTTTTTACCGTAAGCAAAGAGTCTGTATTGCTGATTTTACCTGTAAACCTGTTTACAGCAAAATCATAGAGCTTCTTTTTTTTCATGTCATTTAAAATAAGCCTGACATTAATCAACTTAATACTTTCTATTTCGGTTCGGGCAGTTGAAGGTTTTTTTGCTGTGTTAGAAGT
>JALYZZ010000283.1 GCA_030948675.1 Bacteroidota bacterium
ATCATAAGCATACCAGATTGAGTAGCTGTCCAGCCAAGCGTTGATTGTGTATACAGCGGCACAATAAACGTAGATCCGTACAGCCCAAATCCTAGAATAAAGGACAAGATGGTTCCTACCCGCAGATTGCCGTTCTTTAATACTCTCAACTCAACAATAGGGTTTCTATAGGTAAGTTCACGCCAGATAAAAAAGAAGAAACCAAAGACAGCTAAAACAGCGCAAACGGTAATGCCAAAGCTTTCGAACCAATCTTCGTCCTGGCCTCGTTCAAGCACATACTGCAGCGATCCAACAGACATTGCCAGGAGCGCTATACCTCCCCAATCCACATCTTTAGCAGCACTTTTCTCTCCGTATTTAGGACTTTTTACAAACTGAAGGGTAAGCAATGTTGCAATGATGCCGATAGGAATATTAATATAAAAAATAAATGGCCATGAAAAGTTGTCTGTAATATAACCTCCCAGCGGGGGCCCCAAAGTAGGGCCAATAATTACACCAAGGCCGTAAATGGCCTGAGCCATACCTCGTTTCTCCACCGGAAAACTTTCTGTAATAATCGTTTGCGATGTTACCAGTAGTGCTCCACCACCTACGCCTTGCAAAAACCTGAATGCTACCAGTTGCCATATCCCATTAGCGTTTCCACACAAAAACGAACATAGCGTAAACAGCATTATTGAGGCGGCAAAATAGTTGCTGCGGCCAAACTGCTGCGATAACCAACTGGTCATTGGAACAACGATTACATTTCCAATGGCATAGGCAGTAATTACCCATCCCACTTCGGTCATGGTCGCTCCCAGGTTACCACGCATATCGTTTAGCGCAACATTTACAATTGTACTATCAACAATCTCCAGCAAGGCACAAAGTATTGCGGTTATAGTAATGATAACCCTCCGCGATCCATATTCAACCAATGAATTTGCTTGTTGCATATTTAAATAACTTATTGACGTCAATACAAAAAGTTGAAAGTTTAAGGTTCAAAGTTGATAACCTTACACTTTCAACTTCAAACATTTCTAATCCAAATGCACGTCCACATCCACATTCATGCCTGGTCTTAATTGTTTTACCAGGGTGTCGCTTGTTTGTGTAAATTCAATTCTAACCGGGAGTCTTTGTACCACTTTTACAAAGTTTCCCGAGGCATTATCAGGAGGCAACAAAGCGAAGCGCGCACCGGTAGCGGGGGAAAAAGAAGCGACCCTAGCTTCAAAATCGTGACCGGGAAAAGCATCAACATGCGCAATAACTTTTTGACCAATTTTCATTTTATCAAACTGTGTTTCTTTAAAATTTGCTACAACCCACAATTCATCACTTAATACGATGCTGAATAATGACTGACCGGCCTGCAAGAACTGACCCGGTTGCACGTTTACTTTAGAAACCAATCCATCTGCAGGAGCAGTGATAATGGCGTAAGAAAGATTAAGACGTGCCTCATCCAGATCAACCTGGCGTTGTTTAATAATGGATCCAGCCACCTTTATTTGCGATGCTGTTGCTCCGCTTTGAGAGGAGATTGCACTTGTTTGTGATGCAGCCTGCTTTCTTTGTTCCTGCAATATCTGTATCTGTTTTTCCGAGGTCTGTTTGGCAGCCAGGGCCTGCTCATACTGCTGTTGTGTAATAGAGTGGTCTTTAATCAGGTTAGCATATCGCTCAAAGTCCTGGCTTGCCCTGTTGTAATTAATTCTTGCCACACCTATCTGCGCATCAATCGTCCCTATGGAGGCCTGAACTGGCGCGATGTTAGATTGAGCTGCAGAAGAAGAGGTTCGTGCTACTCCAAGATTACTTTGTGCTGTTGCAAGTGCCGCCTCCGACTGTTCAACTTTCAGCTTTAAATCTCTTTGATCTAAGATGAGCAGTGTATCTCCTTTGTGTACTTTTTGATTGTCTTTGACTTTCACGTCAGCTACATATCCAGCTACACGAGGTATCACGGGGCTAATGTTAGACTCTACCTGCGCATCGTCTGTCTCTTCGTGGTGCTTACCGTGGATGTATTTGCTAGCACCGAACCAGCCGCCGCCCACGATAAGTAACAGTAAAATAATCGGAAAAACCTTACTTCTCTTTGGCTTTGCGATAGAAGTTGTAGTATTTGTAACCGTTTCTTTTTTTACGTTTGTTTGAGTGTCCATAAAATGACTTTATGTTAATTTTCTATTTGGTTTGTGTCTGGGTTAGTAATAGTCCTGCTGTTTGCAACAATTTATTGTACGATACTGATGCATCAGCTTTTGCAAACGCAGCGTTTAACCTTGCTTGCAACTGGGCCACGTCAGCATCCAGCAGGTCTGTAGTTGTGGCCAATTGATTTTGAAACTTATTTCTTACAATTTTAAAATTTTCTTCAGCCTGGGCAATCGCTGTTTGGTATACTTGAATCTTTTTTGTAGATAAAAGATAGTTTTGATAAGCCTGATTTACCTGTAACCGGACGTTGTCGTTCAGTGCATCCTCGTTCGATTCAAGTTGTTTTTCTCTTGCCTTTGCCTGGTCAACTTCAGCGTTTTTCCATAAGGAAGATAAATTATATTTCACCCCAACTCCAATATTCAAAGCATTGGTTACTGTAAGTATGTTGGGCACATCTGCAGCAATATATCCGCCGGTAAGCGCAATTGATGGGTAACTTCCACCTTTAGCTGCTTTTACGCCAGTGTTTGCTGCTTTTTTGCGCAAATTCAGCGCGGCAATGTCTTTTCGGTTTTGGATGCTTAGCTGCACGTATTCTTCAACAGGCTTTAATTGTATTGCAGTCATCTGCAGGTCGTTTTCGTTTACAGACAACACTGTTGTGTCCGGCAACCCCAACATCAGATTCATGTTTATGTTAGATAGCTTCCAGTTGTTTTCAGCATCCAACAACGATAATTCAACATTCGATTCCTGTAGCTGCGCTTTCAATAAATCGTTTCTTGGCAGAATACCATTTTTTTCAAGGCTGGAAAACTCTTTCACCCTTTGGCGCGATCCTTCGAGACTTTCTTTTACCAGGTCAACTGCAGCCCTTGATTTATACAGATTGTCAAAAGCATTAATCGTATTTAAGATCACGGCTTCCCTGTCGTTTTCCGCATCTAACCTGGCTGCTTCTTCGAGGTATTTTGAAGATTCAATTCCGTATCTTATCCTTAATCCTGCATATATAGGTAATGAGGCATTAACCAAACCGTAGGTAGCCGAAGTTGGCTTGCCTGAGCCCGAAGGCTCAGTCGATGTGCCACTTCCTGAAGAACTGCTACTTGATTTAGTCTTTAAATTAATGTTTGGACTGTTTAAACGAATATGAGCACCTGAAACAGCGACCTCAGGCATTTTTCGTTCCACAGCTTCTGTTAAAGCGGCGGAAGCCTCCTGTATCCTTGCCTGGCTTCCCTTCAGTTGATTACTGTTTTTAATACTTAAATCAATGGCTTCTTTTAGTGTTATTAGCCGGCCTTGTTGCGCCGATACTTCATTTGTATTTGCAAAAAATGCCGTTAGCCAAATTGCAAACGCCAGCAAAAATTTATGCTTCATAACTTAATAATGCTTTTAATAGAAATTTTATATGGTTGCTCATTTTTTCTTTAACCTGTTCAAAAAATTGGTCGTCGGGAATGCTTTGCAAATTGTTGTACTCTTTATAATAATCGCTCGTCAGCATCATTTGGGTGATAGAACCGATGAGCGTATTAATTAATAAAAGCACATCCACATTGTTTTTAAAGGCCTGTTTCTGCTGTCCGTCTTTGATTAGCTTACTAACAGCTTCTGAATTTTTCTTTTTTAGATCATAAATGAGGTTTATAATAACAGGGTTTTTATTAATCACCTGTTCACAGATCATGATCTTAAAAAACTGCTGTTTCTCCATCACCTTATCAATATAACTATCTACAAGGCTTTCCACCCTTTCAAGCGGGGTCATTTTTTCATTCTGCAATAAGCTTTCAACCTGCAGGTTGACATCTGCCGATCGT
>JALYZZ010000298.1 GCA_030948675.1 Bacteroidota bacterium
AAGTTATTCCAGGTATTTCGAGTGCGCTGGCAGTACCTGCTTCTCAAATGATACCATTGACTTGCAGGGGAATAAATGAAAGTTTTTGGGTAACAACTGGAACAACACAATCAGGTGAAATATCGACTGATATAAGGCTGGCTGCACAATCGACAGCTACAGTTATTATGTTAATGGCTATGAGCAAACTGGAAACGATCATGGAGATATTTGCAGAATGTGGCAAAAGTGAAACGCCCGTAGCAATCATACAAGATGGAACAACCGATAAAGAAAAAATGGTAATAGGTAAAGTAAAAGATATCTATTACAGAGCACAACATGCCCAAATAACAAACCCAGCAATAATAATGGTGGGCCAGGTAGTTAACCTGCACCCTTCCATTTTACGGCAAAATAATTACTTCAAAACCAGTGAGGCTGTTTATAAATAGTAGTTGTCATTATAGAAGTTAAAACGAATTACTGTTGTGGGTTTTACCTTTTGCAACTAGCAGCATTCCATCCTATCTTGCTTGTATGAAGCGTAGTAAAAACGATTGTGACCTTCAAAGTTGTTCTTTATGCAAAGGCTGTTTGAAAGAGTGGTTACCTGCGCTTAATGCAAATCGTAAAACATTTGAATTTAAAAAAGGCGAGACTATATTCAAGGAAGGTGATCCCGTTAGAGGAATTTATTTTCTTGTATCAGGCAAAGCCAAAATACATAAAAAGTGGGGCGAGGATAAAGAATTGATCGTACGCTTTGCAGGAGCGGGAGATGTTGTTGGTCATAGAGGACTTGGCAAAGAGTCTTTTTTTCCCGTTTCAGGAACTGCACTCGAACCTGTTTCTGCCTGTTTTGTAGATCTTGATTTCTTTATGGCATCTTTAAAAGTCAATCACGATTTCACGCTGAAGTTCTTACTATTTTTTGCCGAGGAATTGCAGGAATCTGAGAGGAATATGAGAAATCTGGGGCAGATGCAAGTGCGTGAACGCGTGGCAGATGTACTACTTCGATTAAAAGAAAAATTTGGCCTGTCTACGGAAATGGAACTAAACATCCCCATCAGCAGGCACGACCTTGCTTCTTTTGCCGGAACTACCTATGAATCGGTTTTTAGAGTCTTGACAGAGTTTGGAAACGATGGAATGATTAATATTTCGGGGAAAGGTATATTCATATTAAATGCGATCCTTTTGCGAAAGTTGATTAGTAAAAATAAGGTTTGATTTAACCCTCAATTTTCTTACTTTAATTATATAGCAAAAGCTGAGCTTATTGAAGCGACAACACTACTACCACAAGGTGTCAGGATTAGCACATGAGATAAAATTTCCGGTAAAATGAGCAAAAAAACAATAGCAATTTTAGCACTTGCGGCCTCTTTTTGTGTAGGCTTTACTTTTAAGACAATACTTGCTGAACAACATAATTTTAACGCGACAAAAATGAAAAAGGTAACCGGAATCGGTGGCATCTTTTTTAAATGTAAAGACGCTAAAAAAGTAAGGGAGTGGTACAAGACACATTTAGGCTTTGACACCCACAATTACGGGGTAAGTTTTGAGTGGCGGCAAGCTGCCGACTCAACAAAGAAAGGATCTACTCAATGGGCGCCGTTTGCAGAAACAACAAAATATTTCGAGCCTTCTACAAAAGACTTCATGATTAATTATAGAGTCGAAAACCTGGAAGCGCTGGTAGAACAGCTTAAGAATGAAGGCGTAACCATCACTGACAAAATCGAAGGTTCTGATTATGGCAAATTCGTTCATATTATGGACTTTGAAGGCAATAAAATTGAACTTTGGGAGCCACTTGATTAAACAGGCTGAAGCCTTAGTTAATTGAACAGGATGGGTTGCATTTACATCAGGTTATTTCTTAAAACCCTTATTCTTCTATTAATGTCTGGTATACTTTTCTTGCGTGGTCATAGGCTGTTTTTGCAGCTTCCAGTTCCTCTTTTCTTATGGAAGGGCTTTTTGTAGCCCAGCATCTGTCCACAGCATCCCGGCACCAAATGGCACTTTTTTGCTCGACGATTGGTTTTCCGTCTACTACAACAAAAACAGGATTCGTATGGGAGCTGGCAGTAACCCGAACTGCTATCCAGCAAGACTTCTTGATTTTATAATTAAATGATAGCTTCTGCCAATGGCCGTCTGCAGCAATGGGTTTTTTTTCAACTGATTGGCCATTTACAATTAATTCAACAGGTATATTTCTTGAGGAACCAATGCGTGCACGTTCGATGTTCCAATAAGGAGGTTGTTCTGGCAAACGGGAAGCAATATACTTTCCTGTCTCATCCTGCACCTCACTTAACATAGCAGCGGCATTAACAGTGATGGTAAGGTTAGAATTAGCCGCAACAGAAAGTTCACTGTTTCCCTCTCCAGCCTCCAGTTCATTTACCTTAAAATCAATGAGGTGAGAAAAACCGTCGGAGACATAATTACTCCCTTTTTTTAAACAATCCATAAAGCCTGCAAACGTTAATTCTCCTTTTAACTTAGCGTAACTGCGGGTAAGTCCTACCCTTTCATCTGAAATACATGGAAAATCAGTTTCTCCGCCTATACGGGTTCTAAAACCGCAGTTTAGGGTGTGATACCACATATTCAATTCCCACGGCACTGGCGTATCACCGAGTGAATAATAATCAACTACACCCCGAGTGACTGTTACAATATATTCATTTGCCCCGATGCCATCAAGTTTCGGCATCACATAATTTGGGATTACAGACGTAGGAGTTACCGGCTCAAGCCCCCAGCCAGAATGCGCATACGCAGTAATGCCCCCCTGGCTTTTCGCCCATTGCAGCACAGGCAGTGTCCAACTTGGCCAGTCTTCAATTACTTTGGTGTTAGGGTAATCATCTTCCTTTAAATTAAGCAAGCAAAGGTGGCCGGCATGAGACGAGGGAAACCCCGACACTTCCACGTCATACCTGAGAAGATTTTTAGTATCAGACAAAGGGTGATCTTTTCCGGTAAAAAATTGCTTCTGGTAGTACCAGCTTGGTCCCCAGGACAGATTACTGCCAATGTTCAAATCTTCGCCTTTTATCTGGCGAAACATATCGAGCGGCTTTACGCCTTCCTCAGGGCTCTCGTAGTGGGAGCATCCGGCAGCATGAATGTGATGGTCAGCACTGTACCAACCCAGCTTTGACATCTGTATCCAACGTTTTAATTTGAAACTTACCCCCATCGAGTCTCTGTTTGCGGGAATAATGACCTTTTGGTATTGCGGTAAATATTCAGGTCCTCTGGTGTAAACAACATCGTATGTGCCCGGCGATAAGTAAACGTATTCGCCGCTAGACCGGTACACCTGCGGTTGAAAATTAAAGTCGGGATACGTGTCTGTCATTGCCAGTCGTCGCGATGGTAAAGGATAAATTCCACTTAATTTGTTGATGAGTGCAACAGTGTCAACAGGCTTATCCATTTTTGGGTTTTCCCAATCCCTCCACGGAAGTCGCCATGGTGTAATCGTTCTTTCTTTGGTACGCCCAAATCTTTCTATATGATCGGTGATGATGAAAGATGCCATTGTGGGCGAATTATCATCATCTCTCACATCAAACACCATTCTCACTGCTGGTTTGATGTCAAAAAGAAACGTTGCAGCATTTCTAAAGGCGATGTCCTGTGTCCCCTGACCTACATTAAATCCAATAGTTGCCTCCCGTTTGCCTCTGCTGCGGGTATACAGTTGAAGAACAGAGTACTCCAATTCAAGGCCTGAAAGATCCTGCTGCAAAGGCCGGTCGCGATAGATAGCCATTTGAAGAAAACTGTTGTCTAACTGACCCGCAGTCAATTTATTCTTGGGCAACATTCTGTGCGAAAATGTTGAAGTATAAAACAAAGGGCTGGCGTTAGGACTTTCCGCCATCAGACGCGCTACGGTATGAGCCTGGTTGTGAACCTTTACCAGGTAACTTTTCCAACCTTCCTGCAACAAATCCGGTTTTGCCGGCCCTGCATTTACCTTAACCCTGGCTTCAGGGTTAATTTCTATTTCCGCCAAACAATACGGGTCTAATATTTCCTGGACAGACTTTACTGTACTTGCATCGTAAGGTAAGTCTTTCAGCGCTTGCAGTCGTTTCATTGCATGGGCGGGCAATGCGTTACCAATATAACTTAAAGCGTCGGCAACCCTTAGTGCTTGTGATAATAAGGGTTGTGCTTCCACATTTTCGACCTTAGACAATCCGTCCAGCACTATGTCATTATGATGTTGATGTTGAGCCGATGTTACTAAACACAGGAATGAAAACACAACAAGAAAAAGCGCAAATTCCGGTCGTTTAAAAAATATGATAGATGTCATAAACTGTACTTAAAATTCAAATAGCCTCCAGTTTTTCTGCATGCCATCTTTAGTATTCCTGTTGCAAATGCTGAAGGGTATACCTGCCCAGGTTGTCAGCGTCATTCGGGTGCATTCTTTCTATAAGTAAACTGACGTGTATATTGATATTGTGTATTACAAGAGTTATAGTTTCACCAACGTATTCCCCCCTTTTTCCAACGACGTATCTACAGGTTTATTTTGTTTCCAAAACCCTCCTGTAAAATCAGGCACATCAACAGATGAAGAGCGGTTTGCAACAGACTTCTCGCTTAAAGGTGCGATAGAGCTCCACAACGCTGCGTCGTATACGTCTTCGTCAAGTGGCAAGCCGTTTCTTAGGCAGTCTATTAGCCGCCAGTCCATCAAGAAATCCATTCCACCATGGCCGCCTACCTGTTTGGCTAACTCTCCCACTTTTTTTACAATTGCCGGCTGGTATTTTTCTTCCAGTGCTTTCATTTCCTGTTCGTTCAACCATTTTTCATTGCTACCCGCAACCCGCGCAACAGGATATTTTAATGCCGAGCCTTTCGTTCCGCTTATTTTATGAATTCTGGAATATACATTTGGCGAAGTTACGTCGTGCTGAACCATAATCGTTCTGCCCTTATTTGTGCGAATAACGGTCGTATTCATATTGCCGCGGTAGGGCTTGTTGACAAAAGGTTTATAGAAGTCGTCCTTTGAAGCACGTTCTTCCGCCTCGCGTTCCATCAGGTAATCAATGCTGGACATAGAAACGAGATAGTCCATTTTATCACCCCTGTTGATATTCATCACCTGACAAATAGGGCCAAGACCATGGGTAGGATAAAGATTCCCGTTGCGGCCGATGTTTTCTTTCAGCCGCCACATATCATAATAACCGTCTTTTTTAAAATTCAGGTCGAGCAAGTTATGGATATAAGCTCCCTCTGTATGAACAATCTCGCCAAAGAAACCTTGCCTTGCCATGTTGAGAGTCATCAACTCAAAAAAATCATAACAGCAATTTTCAAGCATCATGCAGTGCTTACGGGTTTTTTCAGACGTTTTTACCAGTTGCCAACATTCATCCAATGTTCTTGCTGCAGGCACTTCTACTGCTACATGCTTGCCTTGCTCCATCGCATACAAGGCCATTGGCACATGCAGATTCCAAGGGGTAGCGATGTAGACCAGGTCAATGTCCTTGCGATCACACAGCTTTTTCCATGCATCTTTATCCCCCGAATACAATGTAGGCTTCTGACCTGTTTTTTCGATTAACTTTTGAGCTTTTTGCGCATATTCATCCCTGATATCGCACAACCCCATTATAGACACTCCCTCTAGTTTAGCCATGTTGGTGAGGTGTGTTGGCCCGCGCATTCCCAATCCAATAAACCCAACTCTTACTGTGTCTAATTT
>JALYZZ010000301.1 GCA_030948675.1 Bacteroidota bacterium
GCTCTGTTCCGCCAATGTATACGTCGACCTGGTTCCAGTAGTCTGTTGCTTTTCTATCAGCAAATGTTTGCTCGTTGTTCGGGTCCATGTAACGTAAGAAATACCATGATGAACCGGCATACCCCGGCATCGTGTTGGTTTCGCGGGTTCCGCCTCCGGATGCAATGATCCAATCTGCGAGATTAGCTAACGGGCCTTCGCCTTCTGGCCCTGCGCTATAGGTATCAACATAAGGAAGTTCAACAGGTAACTGGCTTTCTTCCAGGGGAAATGCAACGCCTCCTTTATACACAATCGGAAATGGTTCGCCCCAGTAACGTTGACGACTAAAGCCCGCGTCACGCATTCTGTAGTTCACCTGTCTTTTACCAATACCCATTTCCTCCAGCTTATCAATGACAACGTTGAGTGCATCGCGCATCACCATGCTATTTAAAAAATCCGAGTTTTGTAAAACAGCGTCTTTTGTCGGGTTGGCTTCTTCGCCATTATAGGCATCACCGATAATATTGGTGATGGGAATATTGAAGTGTTTCGCAAAAGCAAAGTCGCGCTGGTCACCACAAGGCACAGCCATAATAGCACCTGTACCATAACCGGCTAAAACATATTCCGAAATCCAAATCGGAATTTGAAGACCATTAAAAGGGTTGATGGCATAAGCACCCGTAAATGCACCGGTGATAGATTTTACTTCAGCAAGACGTTCTCTTTCGCTGCGGCTTTTTACGTACTCGAGGTATTTGTCTATTTCAGGTTTCTGCTCAGGGGTTGTTATTGTAGAAACAAGCTGATGCTCGGGGGCGATGACCATAAAATCGACACCAAAGATGGTATCGGGTCGGGTAGTGTAAACGACTAATGTCGCCTCATCCCCCGGCCCCTTCTCCTCGCGGAGAAGGGGAGGAACAGCGACAACTTGCTTAGCCAGTCTTCGGGTTGCAATCTCTTGTTTTATGGTTTCGACGACATTCTGCGTTTGTTGTAACACCTGGATATTGGTAAAGCGAAGGGTATCAAAGCCAAACTCCTTTAAATACCTGGTTCTTGCCTCATCATATTCCTGCTGCTGTTCTTCGTTGTGATAATCGCCGTCAATCTCAATTACCAATTTAATTTCCATTAAAGCGAAATCAGCTATGAAGCCATTTATGGCGTGTTGTCTTCTTACTTTAATATCGAACTTGTTGTTTCGCAAATTTTGCCACAACAAATCTTCTGCATCAGTCGGGTTCTTTCTATTGTCTCTGCCGTATTCTTTCAATGTCTTCCAAAACTTTCCATTGGCCGATTTAAAGAAGTTTCCTGACAAATCCTCATCAGGAGTTTCCAAACTCCCCTCTCCGCGAGGAGAGGGGCTGGGCGTGAGGCGAAACGTAATCTCTGCACCCTGGCTCTTCCCAATCCAGTTTCTTTGCATCTCCTTCATCGAATCGCTAAAGTCAACCTGCTCCAGGCCTTGCAATAATCGATCAGCATAATCGGTTATTCGCAAATACCATTGACGCATTTTTTTCTTCACTACAAGATGTCCCCCGCGTTCGCTTACGCCGTTTACCACTTCATCATTTGCTAATACGGTTCCCAACGCTTCGCACCAGTTTACCTCGCCAAAGGCCGAAAAAGCAAGCCGGTAATCCATCAAAATTTCCTGCTGTTTTTGGTTGTCGAAAGTCTTCCAGTCATCTGCTGAAAATTGTAGCTTTTTATCGCCCGGACAAGGATGACTTATATTTCCTTCGTTTTCAAAAATCGCTTTTAAAGCAGCAATTCGCTCGGCTTGCTGTTTTTGGCGATTGTACCAGCTATCAAATAATTGCAAAAAAATCCACTGAGTCCATTTATAATATTTGGGATCGCTGGTTCTTACCTCGCGACTCCAGTCGTAGCAAAAACCAATGTTATCTAATTGCTCTTTGTAGCGTCCGATATTTTTTTCGGTAGTTAAGGCAGGATGTTGGCCGGTCTCCAAAGCATATTGTTCGGCAGGTAAGCCAAAGCTGTCAAAACCCATTGGGTGTAAAACATTGAAACCTTTCAGCCTTTTGAAACGTGCATAGATATCGCTTGCAATGTACCCGAGCGGGTGACCAACATGCAGCCCGGCGCCACTTGGATAAGGGAACATATCTAATATGTAGCACTTTGGCTTATCGCTGATGTTACTTACTTTATAAGCGCCACTATCGCGCCATTGTTGCTGCCACTTTTTCTCTATTTCTCTAAAGTTATATTCCATGATTGATGCGCTATAAGATGTAGGGTTAGCAATGTTAGGAATGAGCCTGATTAACGCCTTTAACCTATCCTCAACATCTTATACTTTTTATTTTTTACTGTTTTATTTTGATAATACTTCTTCTTATGCTGTAAGGTTTACCGCAAGGAAACAAATGCCTTACAATGCTTTGCCTCATACCTTTCAAAAGTACAAGTGTGCGACGCAACGGCTGCTTAATTATTATTCTTCAGCCGGCTACCAAAAAAACCCTAACACTTTTTTAACTGCTTTGATGCAGCAAGTCTGTAATTTAACCGTTTCAAGCAAGTGCTTTCAAGTGGAGCAAAAGTAAGCTATTAGAGCCCAATCCACTACATTTGCAACCGTTCTAAACACTAAATAACCAACATGGCGCAATTTGGAAAAGCATCGAGCAAACGCGGTAAACCAAGCTATATTTATAGCATTGTAGGTGTGGCTCTCGTACTTTTAATAATGGGTATTTTGGGTTGGATATTTTTAAATTTTAAGTCTGCCGGCTCTTCTTTTAAAGAAGACATTCGCATTAGCGCTTACCTGCGCACTATGAACAAGGATACAATTAATCAAATTCAACACTATATCGCGGCCCAACCCTATGCAAAAAATGTGCAATACGTAAACAAAGAGTCTGCGAAAGCCATCTGGAGCAAAGAGGGAAATAATGAAGATTGGGCGAAGATTTTAGATTACAATCCGTTGCCTGAGAGCATTGATTTTTATGCTAAAGAAGCATATGTTAACCAGGATAGCCTTAACAAGATCTCTGCCGATATAGTAGGGAAATTTGGAAATCAGTTGGATGAACTTCAATACCCGAAGTTGCTGGTGAACAACCTGAACGAGCGGACGGGAAAACTTGCACTTATATTTGTTGTAGTGGCAGTAGTGCTTTGTACCATTGTAATAGTAAGTATTGACAACACCATTCGTCTGGCAATGTTTAGCAATCGTTTCCTCATTAAGACAATGCAGATGGTTGGTGCAACACGGGGCTTTATTGCTCGCCCAATGGGATTGCGGGCAGTTGTAAACGGCTTGATTAGTTCGGTGATAGCAATCGTATTGCTGCTTGTACTGATACAATGGGCAGAACGGCAGTTTCCTCAATTAAGCATTATAAGAGATACACGCCTTACACTTTTTCTTTTTGGAGGCATGATTCTAATTGGCGTTGGTATATCGTTATTTAGTACGCACCGAAGTGTGATAAAATATTTGAAAATGAGTTTGGATGATCTTTATTAATGAATTAGACTGTCGATCCGGACCTGATGTTATTTTAATTGTTTTACTTTACATCTTATAAATATTACAAAAATGGCTGAAAAGAAATTATATACTTCGCAGACTGCGACAACAAAAGATGCTGCTGCTACAACAACTTCTAAGTTGCCTTTATTTGAAAAAGATAATTATCAATGGATGATCATTGGTGCAGTTGTAGTTGCTATTGGAATGTTTGTAATGTCGGGTGGCAAAAACCCTGACCCAAACCAGTTTGACCCAAAGCTTGTTTACAGTACCACACGTATAACCATCGCGCCAATTCTTATTTTGGCTGGCCTGATGATTGAGATTTATGCAATCTTCAAAAGACCTAAAGCGCATCAATAAACATTATTTATAAAAGTTGCAGGCGATGAGATTCATCGCCTTTTTTATTCTTTTTGCCAATTTATCAAAAACCATAACTAACCTTATGACTCTCATTCAAAGTATTATAATCGCTATTGTAGAAGGTATAACCGAATTTTTGCCCATATCATCGACGGGACACATGATTATAACAGAGCGATTACTAATGTTGCCAAAAGATGATGTTTTTATAAAACTTTTTACCATTGCCATACAACTTGGAGCAATAATGAGCGTAGTGATTTTATACTGGAAAAAATTCTTTGATTTCTCAAAATGGCAGTTCTACCTTAAGCTCATTGTAGCAGTTATTCCGGCTTTAGCCATTGGTTTTTTACTCTCTGACAAGATTGATCAACTGCTCGACAGTCCTACCACTGTTGCCATCATGTTATTGACAGGAGGTTTTGTTTTGTTATTTATTGACAAAGTGTTTGACAGACCGGTGATAGATAAAGAAAGAAACATCACCTATAGCAAAGCGTTTATGATTGGCTTGTGGCAATGCATTGCAATGATACCGGGTGTCAGTCGCAGCGCTGCCTCTATTATCGGCGGCATGCAGCAAAAGCTGACACGGAGATTAGCAGCAGAATTTTCATTTTTTCTTGCTGTGCCTACGATGGCTGCCGCTACTGGTTATAAACTTCTAAAAACTTTTAAAGAGCATCCCGAGGTTTTAAAAGACAAAAATAATTTGATAATGCTGGGAGTCGGTAATCTTGTTGCCTTCATTGTAGCGCTAATTGCTATTAAGTTCTTTATTACTTTTCTTCAGCGCTATGGTTTCAAGCTTTTCGGATGGTATCGGATTATTGTTGGAGCTGCTTTGCTTGCGCTGATTTTGTCAGGTTATTTAAAGTAGGAGTTTAAGTTTTGAATTGAGAGTTATAAGTATTTTTTAGCGTGGCTCCATTGCTAATGTGAGTCGTAGTTTCATTAATCTCTTATTAGTTTCGGCAGCACTATCCGTCTCTTTTTGCTTTCTACTTTCCTATCTTTAAATAACCAAAAAAGCGTTTATGCAAACTGCTTCAAAGAAAGTTATTAATGGCTGGGCGATGTATGACTGGGCCAATAGTGCATATAATCTTGTGATTACTACGACTATATTTCCTGCTTATTATGATGCGATTACCACAACCAAAACGGGTGATGTGATAAGTCATAGACTTCAATTTTTAGGGGCTGAGTTTGAGAGTGCTACGCTATACAATTATGCCATTGCCACTGCATATTTTTTAATCGCAATTATTTCTCCGGTTCTTTCTTCCATAGCTGATTATAAGGGTAATAAAAAACGCTTCATGCAATTTTTCTGTTACCTCGGCGGCCTGTCTTGCTGTGCGTTATATTGGTTTAAAAGAGAGACACTTTCTATAGGCATTCTTTTTTGCATACTTGCCGCTATTGGATACTGTGGCAGCCTTGTTTTTTACAATTCTTACCTGCCCGAAATTGCTGCCGATGAAGACAAAGACAGGGTAAGTGCCAAGGGTTTTGCTTATGGTTACATCGGCAGTGTTCTGCTGCAATTGGTTTGCTTCGCGTTTGTATTAAAGCCACATTGGTTTGGCATAAAAGATAGTTCGTTTGCTCCCCGTTTATCGTTTTTACTTGTGGGTATCTGGTGGATGAGCTTTGCACAAATTACATTTGCAAGATTGCCTAAAGGAACAGCAGCTTTACAAAACAAAGGCAATAATATTCTTACCAACGGATTTAAAGAATTAAATAAAGTATGGGTGCAGGTTAAAAAAATGCCAGTATTGAAGATGTACTTATTATCTTTTTTCTTTTACAGCATGGGAGTGCAAACTGTTATGCTTGCCGCAACTTTATTTGCCAGCCAGGTCATTGGTTTGCCCACAGCAAAATTGATTATTTCCCTTTTAATTATACAAATAGTTGCTATTGCTGGTGCTTATATTATGGCTAAACTATCGCAACGATTTGGCAATTTCCAGGTACTGATGTTAGTTGTATTGATATGGGTAGCTATTTGTATCCTAGCCTATTTTATCACCACAGAATTTCAGTTTTACATGATAGCCGTTTCTGTCGGGTTAGTTATGGGTGGCATACAATCATTAAGCAGGTCGACTTATGGCAAAATAATGCCTGAAACACACGACACCACTTCCTTCTTTAGCTTTTACGACGTAACAGAGAAAATTGCAATTGTAATTGGCATGTTCAGCTTTGGATTGGTGCAACAGCTAACGGGCAATATGCGCAATTCGGTTCTCGCACTAATCGTATTTTTTATTGCTGGCCTGGTTTGTTTATTTATGAC
>JALYZZ010000310.1 GCA_030948675.1 Bacteroidota bacterium
CTTGTATTCTGTTATTGTAACTGTTGTCTCAGTAGGGCCATACTCGTTGTAAAAATCAACACTCCTGCTCCAGCTTTCAGCTAAAGTTAAAGAACAGGCTTCTCCTCCTGCAATTACCCGTCTTAAACTGCCGGAGGCGTAAGCAGGAAATGTTTCAAGAAAGCTTGGTGTAGCATGAAAATGAGTAACCTTCTCATTTATGATTACCTCCTGCAAAGCACCCTGATCTGCCTGCAGTTCCTTACTGATCAGCAGCAAAGTTGCCCCCGACCGTATCGAAAGAAATACCTGCTCGACCGACGCGTCAAATGTATAATTAGAGAACTGAAGAATTACCTCATCTTCTCCAATTGCGAAGTATTTGAGCTGATGTTCTATTAAGTTGACAACACTTGTATGTTCTATCATTACCCCTTTTGGCAAACCTGTAGAACCTGAAGTATAAATGATGTAAGCAAGTTGATCAGGTTTAATAACAGTTGACAGATTTTGTGTTTGTACCGGTATACCATTTTTTTTGTCTACTGATGTGTCAACTGTTCGCACCGGCACTAATCCTTCTATTTTCGATCTGCTATTTTCGCTTACTACGACTAATGGAGCACAGGTATCCCGGATAATAAAAGTAATCCGATCGACCGGGTAGTCGACATCTATAGGGACGTAAGCAGCGCCTGCTTTTAAAATTCCGAGTATAGCAATCATCATGTCGACACCACGTTCTATAAAAACCGGCACCAGCATTTCTTTGCACACCCCTTCACTTACTAAATAATGAGCTAACTGATTTGATCTTTCGTTTAATTGCTGATAAGTTAATTGGTCTTTACCAAACTTTATAGCGGCCTTTTGGGGTGAGCGCATTACCTGCTGTTCGAATAAATCTACTAATGTTTGCTCTCCTTCAATTTGCACAGAAGTATCATTAAACTCATGGAGCAACTTTATTTTTTCGGCTGGAGGAATAATTTCTATGCTGCTGATGGTAAGATTAAGATGCGTAGAAAATTGCTCTAATATATAAACGAGACGATTGACTAATAATTCTATATCATCTTGTTTAAAATATTCATACCTATACTTCACGTCTAGTTGCAGACCTCTGCTAGCACCATACTCTCGCCATATTAATTGCAATGGGCTTACTTCGTATTCACTACCTAACGTTATTACAGTCGATGTAACCCCCTTTCCAAAATCTGGCTCAAAACTTAATCTCTGGTAATTAACCACTACATCCAGTAAATAGTCCTTAAAATCAATTGCCTCAAAATTCCTGCTGAGATCGCCTATCAGGTAATTTTGATAACCATAATCCTTGCGCTGCAATTGCGAAATGTCTCTGATAAAGTTGCTCAATAGTTGCCCGCTATCATAGGTACCTTTGAAAGGTATTATGCCGGAAAACATTCCGACAATATTGCGAAGCCGTTTTGCTACCCGTTTATGAAGAGGGATACCAAAAGCAAAATCAACTTCTGAAGAAGTTTTTCCAAAATAAATGATAAGAGCTGCGATGGTCAATTGCTGCAGACTTACTTTAGTTTGCGATTGTAGTTCTGCCAGATAAACAATTTGAGAATCAGTGGCATTTAAAACAAAACTGCCGCTTTTTTTCTGGTTGCCCTTATTCTGAAAATATCGCCTTTCTAATGTTTTTGCAGGTTTTTTACTAATTCGGGATTTCCAGTATTCGCCCTCCAATTTATACGCTGCAGAATTGGAGTAATCTGCAGCTTTAATTGCTTCATCTATGTAAGAAGGATAAGTAAGCTCGGGTTCGGTTTGGTCCAAAAGGGATGTGTACTTGGTGGCCAGATATTGAACCCATACTGTAAACCCGTATCCATCAGTAACCAGGTGATGGTATTTTCCGTAAAACCAATACTCCTTGTCAGACAATTTTAAAAGGCAATGTTCAAATAGAAGTTTATCGTCGGAGATGTTAAAAGCAGTATTGAATCTTTGCTGCATCCACTCCAACGCCTGTTTTTCTGGCACCGCGGCGCCACTAAAATCTAACTCGTCTACGGGTAAATTATCGAAAGAGTCATCTATAAAACATATAAAATTATCAGGATCAACGACGAATCTAAGCCTGTACGCGTCAAATTTAACCGGGGAGGCTTTAACTGCCTTAAGAAACTTCTGTTTGTCTAGCTCACCTTCCAGTTTTATATAGCCACCGACATTATAATGAGGGCTCCCTACATCCAGCAACTGATCAATGTACACTTCCCGCTGTGCGGGATGTAAAGGAATTTGTTTTAATGTCATAATCGTGTGTGGCTAATCTCTAAACGTTGGCATCCGTTGAAATATTACTATTTCTAACACCACGTTTCCACTCAAATGGTAATGTATTCAGACTGCTTGTCATATAAAAGTTCCTTTTCGCCATACAGTCTTTCTGCAACCATTCCCCTTTCGCGACAAATGTTAACCAATTTGTCGGATTGTACAATAGGGTGAGATTCGGCAGTATACTTTATGCTACTAATAAATTCGCACCACGGCTCTTGTCCCATCGCATACACATACAGCTCTTTCGGATTGAATATATTGACCAGCGACAAACCTTTTTCGCAATCTGAACCCGCCAGTCTTCTACTTCCATCCATGTCTCTGGGTAGCTTTTTGGTTAATAGCGGTCCATACAACCAGGTTAGTGGTGCTCCATCACATTCCATTCCTATAAACATGACATCCACATTCCCGATTTGATCATGGATATGCTTATATAAGGCCGGTTCCACAATACGAGAGTCTGCAAGAAATAACAATTTAAATTCTCCTATTTTAACCAGATAACAAGATTTAGTAAGTATGTTCAAATCACTGTGTTCGCCGATAAATGGAAGACCAGTGATGATAGCATCACTAAAACGGATCGTTTCCATTTCATCTAAAGCAAATACGTTGTTAAAACCTACATTCTTAAACATCAGTTTTAAATCAGGATCTTCCAGTTTTCCACTGTTTGTTCTTGGAACTATAAGGTTTTTGATCTTATGACGTAATGGAAGTAGTGTTTCGAACAAGATATGATCCTGGTGATTGTGCGTAATCAAAACGTAGTCAATGGCATCAGGTAGATCTACATCGGAAAAATGATCAACGCTGGAATTATATCCATAGTAGCTAATGAGCGGATCGACCAAAATACTAATATCCTTTGTTTCTACAAGAATACAAGCGTGTCCAAAATAACGCATGCGTATCTTATCTCCTGTATATTTCTCGTAAGGTGGTGGTGGTGTTTCAGTGAAAAAAGTCTCGAATAGTTCTTCCTGGCTTGCTGAAATACCCAACATGGCTTTTACGTAACCTATTGTCTGTGGAACTCTTTTCATTTTTGCCAGTTCATCAATGCCCGAGTGATCAAAAGGAATATCAAGATGAATAACATTTGGTTCCTCCAACCTTGGGGTGCTTAGGCAGAAAGGCCTTTCATCATTATTTGTAATCCACAAAGCGATACTTTGCCCATTCTTATTATAAAATTCACTATTGTAAAGTAAAGATTCGAAAAATCTAAAACCAGGGTTATTCTGACGGTCGTAATATAATTCAACATACCCCTTTAACAAATCCGGCACTTTTTTATACACCTCCTCCAGTCCGTATCCTTTCGCTTCAGTTGCTAACATTTTGTCAAGTTCCTTCACTGCTTTTGCAAATTGCAACACTTTCTCCTGCTTTTGATATGTTTGCTGCTGTAGCTGCTCAACTTCTTTGATTCTTCCACCCCCAAAATCCATAAATGGCCCGCCGCGCATTTTAGGATTTAGTACAGCTTCAGCATGAATTGACGGGGCTGATAAATAGGAGTCTATTATGGTTAGATGCCTTCCCGCAATGTTCATAGCAGCAGTTGCAGGAGAAATGAGATGACTCCACGCATACCATCTGTCAACTAACGGCTCGAGGACAACATTTGGTTTTAAATATACAAGTGAACTATTCATAATATAAAACTTTTAATTCTTCAATAAATCTATAAGATCTTTTTTATGCAAATAATGTTGCATGTGTAAACATGACATAAAAAATACAAAAATTATTGCACATGAAACAGTACAGTCAAACAGCAAAAATAACTCCAACTAATCAAGTGGCCTAATGCACTGCTGCAGTTTTTAAGAGATCGAACAATTGAGAAAAATTACTACAACGAAATAGCTACGAGGGTTGTGTTATTTTAGTAATTCGATTGATGAATCAAATGTTGATATAGGAACAGCTATATGCATTAGCCGTCTCGCTCTTAATAAATAATCCAATTAGAAGGCTTAGTCAGCTTTTATATTAAGATTATTATTTTGTCACCGCGGTTGTTTGCATCTTGGATGTTTACCCTGAATGTATGTCCTTAAAATTACGTATGAGTGTCGGAGTTGCAATTTGAATAGTTTTGATAAAGCAAGCTTAACAACCTGCTTAAAAGCCTTTGTATAGTATTTAAGCGCTATGATGTCAGCTATTAGTTTTTCTTCTGTTCTCCATTTAGGCAGGTTAACCGATGGAATATTTGAAAAGTCATGTATTAGACTAACATTTGAAAGATAATTTACCGTAGTGATCCCCTCTTTTACAATCGTCTCTATTCTCATAAATAAAGTGTTATCTATAGAGTAAAGGGCAAAATGTTCATCAAATACCGTTTCAAATCTACTTTTGATAATATTAGTAATTTCCTTCGACAACACTATTGCAGAAGTAATGCTAAAATTCAGGTCCCCGCAAATATTGCCACGGACATCATTTCTAAAT
>JALYZZ010000318.1 GCA_030948675.1 Bacteroidota bacterium
GTCATAAACCGAGAGTTGTATGGGCCGTAAGCACAGGTTACCCATAGTTCTGGGTTGGCCCAATGCCTCCGTTTTTGACCGTCTGCAGTTACAGAAATATAATCAGGATGGGCGTCATACATGTCCTGCCGTGTGGCATGTGGGTCAGTACGCAACACTACGCACATATCCATCTTTCTGCACTCCTTTAACAGGTAACCCAATGGGTCGCTGTTGCCCAGCCAGGCACTTCTGTGGTGATAGGGAATTTTTGTGGGATAAAAAGCAACAATACCGCCTGCACTTAAAAGAACACCATCAGCATGAATACGCTTAAAGTAGTCGAGCCAAAAACCGGGGTCGTAATTACCTGGATCATTTTCAACAAAAGCAAGTTGAGCCCACCGCATCGCTTTATCAAACCGAGGTGTTTCACCAGCAGCAAAATCTCTTGCTGTGGCATCCTGACCGGCTATTGCCAATCCCCCCATCGTTAAACTTGTGTTTTTTATAAACCGTCTTCTATCCATCATGTTAGTGCTTGCTTCGACCAAAAAGTAAATCTTACAATCTTCTTTTATGCGTCAATAATTACTACTGATTACAACTCTTTTTTCAACTTCTATCTTCAGATGCCAGTCGATTGACTTCTACAAATTAGATAACTTAAAAAAGAAAATTGAAAAAATTTTACTTTCTATAAAAGTGAGCATACTTCGGACTAATGTGTCAGGTATTAAATCTTGTTAGTAGCGCTAAGCATATCATCTATCATCTTCCTTTTTTTTGGTGTGGCAACCTTTTTTCACCTGGAAATGATTGTTTTTTTATAAGGATACCCTTGGTGCAACATTATAAAATAAGACGCAGCTATACTAAAAAGCTGTTCATAATTTCAATAAAAAACCCCTGCTGCTGCAGAGGCTTTTACAGAAGATACGGAATGGGATAAACTACTACAGTTTCGTATCAAATTTTATGTCTGAAAGAGAGATGGTGATGTCTGTGTTTTTTGCTTTTTTATTGACAAAAACAAAGTAAACATCGTGCATGCCTGTTACCGGGGTAATGCCTGCTTTTACCCTCGATCCCCTGCCACCACGGCGAGCGCCTCCAGGTTGTGCAGGATTAATTTCAGGTGTGGTCCCAATCAGCGTACCGGTTGGGGAATCGAGGCGAATTTCAATTGTACCTCCTAACGCAGGCCCCATTGCGCCAAAAGCGCCTGCTGCAAACTCTACCGTATCAATAGCCGTTAGGTCGATCTTGTTTATTTCGACATAAGAAGACGGCCCGGTAGCCATTGCTCTTGCCCTGCCAGGCGCAAATTCTATATTTTCATCCTTATCTACATTCGACACAGGTATTATAGGATTGCGCAAGACAAGCACTTCTTCTGCAGTCTGTGCCGCAGCGGCTTTTGTCCCTTTATCCCGGTAGGCAGCTCTAAAAATAAGATTGCCTTTTTGTGCTGCCTTAGTTGTACTGTCCCACAAATAAGTGCCCTTAATCGGGCGCGATTTTATCGTTTGTTTTTCGCTCAGACTCAGGATATATTTTACAATCGTAGCTGCGTCATTAGTAGAAAATGCAGGGTGTGCCGGCATTGCAGCATCTCCCCAAACCCCGCTGCCACCGGAAATGATTTTCTTCGTCAGCCTGTCCCCGGCTCCTATGTCTCCTTTGTATTTAAATGCAACGGCTGTAAATGCAGGCCCAAGTGATTTTTTATCAATATTATGACACGCCTTACAATCACTTTTACTAATTAAATTCTGGGCTGTAGCAAAGCGAACGGAAGCATCTACACCTCTTTGATTTGATGCAATTACCGTTTGGTCGTAACCCTCAGAGAGGTAATCTATGGTTACCGCGACCTGGGCAGGCGTTATTCTACCATTGGCCAGGCTGCCATCTTCTTTGTCATTTACATTTACTATATAATCAATTTTTTTTCCCGGGAAGTAAAAACTCTTATTACCTCCTTTGAAATCAAAACCTACTACCGGAGGCTCATTGCCGGCGGTTATCTGTACCGACTGGCTGTTTTTAGCACCTTTTGAATCTGTTACAGTCAACATGGCTGTATATACTCCCGGAGTGGTGATGGTGACAACAGGATTAGGCTGTTTGAAGGTTTTGGGTGCGCTGTTTTTTGATGTTATATTCCATTCGTATGACAAAGGATCTCTATCAAAGTCTTGAGTGCCAGACGAAGATAGCTGAACCTTAAATGGAACAGCTCCGCCTTTTTTATCTGCAGATGCCTGCACTACCGGTTTACGATTGCCTCCGTTAAATTCAATTTTTACCAGTTCAGCTTCAGGATTGTCGGCAAAATAGCCATTGCCATATTCGAGCACATACAAGTCACCATCCGGGCCAAAGTCCATATCTATAGGACCTCTGAATATTTCTTTGGGTAGAAAACGTTCCATTGATTTATACATTCCATCCTCGCCTAACGTAATGGCAACGATCCATCCCCTTGCCCAATCGGTTACAAACCACTTTCCTTCATAGTAATTGGGAAAAGGCCGTGTAGGATTTTTGAAATTTGCTCTACGATAAATCGGGCCGCCGGTAGCGCTGCGGCTTCCACTGCCAAGCACAGGAAATTCGTCTGATACAATGTAAGGATACCAGATCATAGCTGGCTGAGCAGGAGGCAAATCAACTAAACCGGTATTATTTGGAGAATGATTGACAGGGTGCGCAGGATCAAACTTTTCTCCGGATTTTCCCGTTGCAAAGTCATAGTACCAATAAGCTTTGTTATCAGCCACCATATAGGGCCAGCCAAAATTTCCTGCTTGTTTGGCCATGTTAAATTCATCATACGCTTTTGGACCGCGACCAACCGTATCATTAAATCCATCAGGTCCAACCTCCCCCCAGTACAACCAACCTGTTCTGCTATCAATGGTCAGTCTCCAGGGGTTCCTGTTGCCCATGGTGTAAATTTCAGGACGGGTTTTAGGAGTTCCTTTGGGAAAAAGGTTTCCATCCGGAATTGTGTAATTGCCGTCAGGCTCAGGATGAATGCGCAGAATTTTGCCTCTCAGGTCATTGGTGTTTCCCGACGATTTTTGTGCATCTCTGGGATATTGGCCCGGGCGTTCATCAATTGGAGTAAACCCACTGGAAGATCTCGAGAAAGTGTTGTCGCCGGTTGAGAGGTATAAATTTTTCTGTTTGTCAAATAGCATCCCGCCGCCTACATGGCAACACTCTTCGCGCTGCACTACTACTTTCAGCATAATTTTTTTAGAACTTTCGATTAACCTGTCTCCGGTCCAGTCATAACGGGCTACAACATTTACCGCTTCAGGTCCTGCCTGGGAGTAATACAAATAGATCCAATGATTGGTGTCATAATCAGGGTCTAAAATAACCCCTTGCAAACCATCCTCTGCTTCAGTAATTTCTCCCGTAAAACTCTTGTACTTGGTGCTAACCGGTATTTCTGCAACCACTGTTACTTTGCCCGTTGACGGGCTATACAATTTCAGTTTGCCTTTTCGTTCCGCAAATAGCACCCTACCATCTTTTAAAATCTCGAACTGCATAGGTTCTTCCAGCTTTTGTGCTAATACAACCCTTGTGAAACGATTTTGCTCCGTGTCGATACCAGGTGCCTGGTCGGCTGCATTAGGGCCTACAGTTCTAAACGCGAGCGAAAGTATTGCGATGGCAGAAAACAGAAAAAGAACAACATACACGTTCTTATCCGAGACAATCTTATTCATAATGGTTCCTTTATATTACCAGTTTGAGGAGTAGAGGTTAGATATTTTTTTCCTTCAATAACCGGGCGTTAAATATACTAGAGTTATCAATTAGTACACTGTTCAATCGCTACTGTTTTAGCAAATACTGCAGCAAATTGAACGAGATCAAACACCAAGCTGAATTGGCGAAGATGATTAATATGAAGTTGACGTTGCTGCAAACCTCTTCACAACTAATATTTAGTTTTCATTTGGAGCGGAAAATATTTTGTTAGTCAAAGGCAACTTCTGTCGGCAACGGACGTACTAATATTTCATTAAGGATATAATCCCACATATCCGCCCGATGAATTAATCTACCCATAAAACTAAACGCTCTTTTATGAAAAAAGCTTTACTGCTACTGCTTGCTATTACTTTAATTTCTCTTTGTTCAAACGCGACCATTCATGTTGTCTCGGTTGCTAACTTTCAGTTTTCCCCGGCCAATGTTCCTGACGTAATTGTTGGCGATACAATGCGCTGGGTCTGGGTTTCCGGAACACATACAACAACCGACGATAATGGGGTGCATGGAACTTCGCCGACATCTACACCCGCTGGTGCACCTACATGGAACGACAGTATAAACGTGCGAAAGACAAGTTTTGATTATACAGTCACTGTTCCAGGCGTTTACAACTATCTGTGCAACCCCCATGCAGCAAATATGAAAGCTTCATTTACAGCTTCAAATGCACTTCCAATAAAACTTTCTTCATTTTTAGTAACGGCAGGTAGCGGAAAAGCTGTTGTAAAATGGATTACGGAATCAGAGCAAAACACCGATTATTTTTCCGTTCGTCGCAGTGCAGATGGAACAACTTATAATGAGATTGCAAGGGTAAGGGCATCAGGCACATCAACTGTTGAAAAGACTTACTCATATACCGATGGCAATATCGAAAAAGGTCGTTATTACTATTACAACCTTGTCACTGTTGACAAGGATAAAAAGGAGCAGGTCTCTGATACAAAACTGTTTAAAGGTGAGGAAGCAATCAATAAACTGGTACTAACCATTAGTCCTAATCCAATTAACAACGGCGGTCACCTGATGATGACTTTCAATGCGGAAAAAGAAGGCAAAATGGAGGTCAATGTTATAAATGCTCAAGGGCAGGTAGTTACTAAAAATCAGTTGCAGGCATACCGGGGAGTAAATAATGGACACGTACATTTGGGCAACATTTCTACAGGCACTTACACACTCGTTTGTATATTAAATGGTGTACGAGAGACGCACCAAATAGTAATAAAATAAATTGAAGGGACAGGTTTATTATTTGAAGATGAGCGTAAAAATATGGGTTGGGTTAATAATTGGTTCGCTTACTAATGAAGCCATTTTTTTAAAGCAATAAAAAATTAAAAATCATCATAGTTAGTCAGTAAAACTTGTTCTCATCCTAGATAAGCCTGATGCGATAAAATACTGCTAAGAAAGTTGTTTTAAGTTGGTTACATTTTCGATACGAGTGATTACTGGAATGATAGAAGGATAATTTATAAAAATTGATTTTTACAAGGGTTTGTTT
>JALYZZ010000324.1 GCA_030948675.1 Bacteroidota bacterium
GATGTAGGAGGTGGAGATCTAGACATGTCAGGTGTAGACGCCGACGATGAAATGGAAGCCATAGGTGAAGAAGATGAAGAAAATAATGATTACAGTTTAGGCAGCGAGAGCAACGACAACGTTACGGAAGGTACCCCTTAATCACAACTAAATTATACGTCTCTAGCCTGGCATTTGCCGGGCTTTATTTTTGCAAATACCAGCCTTGGTTTTTATAGCATCATGGTTGCGTCGCAATCACTTCTTCGGCAATACAAACTGCAACTTTAGCTTTAACCCCAGGTCCCTGCTCTTTTATTAAAACTATTGCATTCAAATTTCCCGGCGATTGTCTCATAGAAGGTTTTACTATAATTATCTTTATCCAGTCCTTTTCAAACGAAGCACCATTAATGCGTTAACATGCTACACAACGAACCTCAAAGCCCCGCAGCAGTAAAACCACTTGTAGGAATAATTATGGGTAGCGACAGCGACCTGCCAGCGATGAAAGCTGCTGCTGACATTTTAAAAGATTTTGAAATAGCTTTTGAGCTAACAGTCGTGTCTGCACATCGTACCCCGCTAAGAATGGTTGAATATGCTAAGACAGCCAAAGACAGAGGGTTGCAGGTAATCATTGCCGGAGCGGGTGGAGCTGCACACCTTCCGGGCATGGTAGCAGCAATTACTCCGTTGCCTGTAGTCGGCGTTCCTGTAAAATCTTCCAATAGTATAGATGGATGGGACTCAATCCTTTCAATACTTCAAATGCCAAATGGGGTACCTGTAGCAACTGTTGCCTTAAACGCATCTAAAAATGCAGGAATACTGGCCGCTAAAATCATCGCACTGCATGATAAGCAGTTATCAGAAAAGATAATTGTGTTTATGCAGGCACAGGAAAAATCAGTTGAAGACAAAATTAAAGTGCTCGTTGCTGACGGTTGGCCGAATGGATTTGATCAACTTTGAATCGACTTTTTTAACCAGTTTTGACCTATTTGATCGATACAAGTTAAAGGAATAGAACTGCGCGCATTTTTATTGAAGCTCCACAATTACAAATTCCTGTTCCAAACTCAGAGACTCCTCATACAACCTTGTAAGCAACTCTTTACCGTGCGTGGCATAAAAACCGGAAAAATTCTCTTGCCTCTCCTGCAAGCTGTTGTTGGGAAACAATTGGTGCTTCAATTTTTCAATCTGTCTTTGCTGCGCTTCAAATTTCCTTTTTTCTGCACGCAGCATTTTCTTTTCAAGCGCTTCTATTTTTTCGAGTGCTTTCGAGTATAATGCTTGCGTGTGTTGCGAAAGGGTGCTGTCTATTTTATTTGTAGTTTCCTTTAAGTGCTCATAAAACGCCTTAAGCTGTTTTTTTTCTTCTGCCAAGGTCAGTTGTAGCTGGCTATCGCGGGTAACCAAACGCTGTATTAATTTTTCAGCCGTCTGAAAAAAATCAACCACATTAAATCCTAGTTTATTAGCAGATCTCCGTTGTTCAGCAGTAATTAATAAAAACGAGTTTCGAACGACTAATATGGGATAGGGAATATGGCATGCGTTAAAAACGTCCTTCAGTTCCAGCCAATAAGCAATTTCGCCACCGCCACCTATAAAAACAATATTTGGGAGCACGCTTTCCTGGAATGCACCTCTTAAAATTACGTTTGCGCTAAATCGTTCAGGATGATTATCTACTTCATCCATCATCTCCTTTTCAGTCCACGACAAACCAAGTCCTTCAATCATAAACCGTTGGCCTTGCTTCTCTATTCGTTCGCGCTTTGTTTCGGTTAAATAAAAAAGATTGATAGCGCGTCCACTTGCCTGCACCTTATAATTTTCACTTAATGCCGCTGAAGTTTTTGCGACGATTGAATGTGAAAATTGTTCAATTAATTCCCTCTTTACAACAGGAATAAATTCTCTTTTTAGTTCGGCGTTGTCCGGTATTAATACCAGTAACCCATACTCTTTAAAAAGTTCATGTACAAGTTTTAATGTCGCCTCCTGTATCAGTTCTCCTTCTTTATAGGCAGCTCTAAAAAGGCCTACAAGTTCTTTGCCGTGCGCACTAACTTCTAACTGTCCTGCTATTCTTTCAACAAGTTGTATTAACTGCTTATCTACTTTCATCCTTCCAACTGCACCGGTCTGTTTAGTTTGCCACTCCAGCTTTTCACCGTTCAAGTTGATATGACCTAATTCATCCAGGTCTGCATCCTCACTACCCATATAATACACAGGCACAAATTTGCTATCGGCTATGTGATCGTTTAAATGATTTGAAAGCCTTATAGCATGCAAAATTTTATAGATAAAGTAAAGGGGGCCTGTAAAAATATTAGGCTGATGTGCAGTGCAAATGGTGAAAGCATTATCATTTAAAAGACTCTGCAGGTTTTGCTCCTGCTTTTCGCTTAAAGAGATGTCTTTATACTGATTTCTTAGTTCGCGGACAAGTAAAG
>JALYZZ010000328.1 GCA_030948675.1 Bacteroidota bacterium
TCATTGATGAAATGCATGCCTTGCATAAATTTCTCGTCTGATATTTTCCACGCCAAAGATGCAGCCGGGAAAGTACCAAAACGATTAGCAGGACCAAAGTTTGAGCTTCCATCTCTTCTTACTACAAACTGGGCAATATATCGATCATTGTAGGTGTAGTTAAGACGGGAAAAATAAGACTCATTAGCTCCGTTTCCGCGGTCGCTGGTACCGGGAGCGGATAAAGGGTCTGCAACACTTAATTCCTGTATAGAGTTAGTAGAGAAACGGGTACCACTTGCTGATAAACTCTGGTAAGCATAATATTGTGCCTCGTGTCCCAGCATTGCCGACATACTGTGCTTTCCGATAGTATGATCGTACTGCACCCTGGTATTTAAAGAAATCCAATAGTTGTTGCTGGCACTGCGGCTACCAGTGGTATTAGGATTGGTATAATACGCGCCCAGGCTATACGAAGGATTAAAAGAGTAGTAGTTTGCAAATGTATAATTTCCGTTCGCCTCAGTATGCCACACTAAACCTTTTAAAGGAGTAACGTCCATACTCAAACCACCAATCACACCAAAAGAAGTATTGTAATTGTTATTCAATTGAGCAATGGCGATAGGATTAGTAATTGCATACTGCGCTTCCTGTGGAGTAGCAGGTCCACCAAAACTACCATTAGGTGTTTTTACCGGAATAGAAGGGTTTTGTTGCAAGGCCATATTAATAATATTAGCCTGGTAAGTATTTACTTTTTCCTTAGTAACAAAACTGTTCAGATTTGTGTTAAACTTAAGCCACTGGTTTACGGTATTAATCAGATTCATCCGGATAGACCCCCTGTTAAAACCTGAACCCACTGCCACTCCGTTTTGAGTGAGATAATCACCTGAGATGTAGAAAGTTGATTTTTCAGAACCGCCGCTTAATGAAAGAGAGTATTTCTGCATCAATGTATTGCGGAACAATTCATTTTGCCAGTTAGTTCCTGCACCCAATAAGCTAGGATCCATTATTTCAGGAGGGTTGTAACCTACCAGACCATACTGTTGCATCTTCAACCTGTATTTCGCCCATTGCTGTAGGTCCATCACCGGCAACTCTCTTGGTCGGGTCTGAATTGTTTGTGCACTCGTTACATTTACTCTCGTAGCACCAGACTTACCTTGTTTGGTTGTAATTACCAACACCCCATTAGCACCGGCCGCACCATAAATAGAGGTTGCAGCGGGGCCCATCAAAACACTCATGCTTTCGATATCCTCAGGGTTTAAACCTGCCAGTTCATTAGCTGCACCTCCCCCACCTGTCTGGTAGGCACCGCCTCTTGACATGGACGGTCTTATTTGAACCCCGTCAATTACGTACAACGGCTGAGAGTTGCCGGTTACCGTACTAACGCCCCTAATGATAACAGAAGCTCCAGCCCCTGGTGCACCACTACTTTGCGAAACGTACACATTAGGCGATTTTCCCTGCAAAGCCTGGTCTAATGTCGTATTAACTGTCTTTTCAATATCTGCACTTGAAATGGTCAAAACCGCACTACTCATGTCAGACTTCTTCATTCTTCCATAACCTACAACCACAACGTCATTTAAAGTACTGGCATTAGCTGTAAGTGCTATACTTATTCCGCTACCTGAGCCAGTAGATACTTCTTTTGTCTGCATGCCGACAAATGATATAACTAAAGTTTTAGTAGCCGCAGATACCTGCAGTTTAAAGGCGCCTTCTGCGTTTGTGCTCGTGCTTACCGTAGTACCTTTGGCTGTAACTGTGGCGCCAGAAAGAGGCGAATTTTTTTCATCCATTACTGTCCCGGTCACTGTTCTTCCCTGAGACCAGGAAGAGGTAAAAAACAGGACAGATGCTAACATTAGCATCACCTTTTGGAGTACATCTTTACACATATTGCAAACTTGAATTTATTTGGCCAAAAATAGCGTGAATTAAAACTGCCAACTGATACTTTTTTATCTTTTACAGATATTTTTTTAAATTTAAAGAACACTAAAGGTGACCAGAACCTGTAAAACAGATTCCACTTACCTCAAAAAAAATCAAATTTAAAATTGCATGTATTGATACTTTATTAATAGAATAAATCTACATTTATTACCCTATTAACTTTACAACACCATTTTTGAGTATTTCTATCTAACTATTGCTGACAACCTTTATTTCATGTCTACCAAACTTTTAAAAGAAATAACGCCTCTTACAAAAAACGATTGTTTCACCTTATTTTATCGCACTAAAACGAAATTTGATTTCCCTTTACATTATCACGAGGAGTTTGAATTGAACTTGATTAGAAACGCGAAAGGTGCCAAACGGGTAATTGGCGATCACATTGAAGAAATAGAAGACATCGAGTTGGTATTAGTAGGCTCAAATCTTCCACATGGGTGGTTTACGCACAAATGTGCAAGTACTAACATCGAAGAAATTACTGTGCAGTTTCATCGCGATCTGTTTGATGAAAAATTTCTTCAAAGAAATCAGATGAGTTTTATTAGAAGCATGCTGGAACGGTCGCTTCGCGGAATTTGTTTTTCAAAGGATACAACTACCGCTATAATGCCACGACTTGTCACCCTTACCCAAAGACATGGATTCGACTCAGTGTTAGATTTGATGTCTATTCTACACGACCTTTCTACGTCACGCAATATGCAGTCTCTATCAGACTCATCTTTTAACAACATGGAGACTGTTTCGTACAATAGCAGAAGGATTGAAAAGATTATGAATTATGTGAACGACAATTTTGATAAAGAAGTTACCTTAGGTGATGCAGCAAAAATTGCCGGGATGACAGAAGTAGCGCTTAGCCGTTTTTTTAAAGCCAGAACAGGGAAAACTTTTGTAGATACCATTAATGAAATAAGACTCGGAAACGCTTCGAGAATGCTCATTGATACTACGCAAAGCATAACAGAAGTAGCCTACAAATGCGGCTTCAACAATATGTCTAACTTCAATCGTATTTTTAAAAAGAAAAAAGACTGCACGCCCAAAGAATTCAGGCAAAGCTATACGGCCTCGGGAAGAAGAACCTTTATTTAATGTTTGTAGCTTTTGCAGACCATTTCTAAAGTAGAACTTTTGACAGTGCTTGTTTTCAATTTTAGTAGGTAAATTGCCCACTTACCTTTAAATTTCTTTGCCAACAAAAACGCGCCGAGAGGAAAGGGGAATAAATAAATTTGAGGTTACAGCATTAAAGCATAGTAATGAAAAAAGGAATATGGCTCCTCTTCTTTCTGTTTTTCGTATTGGCTTGCAGACAAAGTTCAAGGCAGCAAAAGCAAAACCTGCATTTCTCATCCAGCCATATAACCGGGGTTATCAATAGAATGACGGATGTAATGGTGCATGATGTTACAAACCCACCACTTGCTGCCCGATTCTTTTCTTATGCAACACTTGCTGGATACGAAGTAATATCGCAAAACGACAGTACATATAAAAGTATGTCGCAGAGTCTAAACAACTACCCGGTATTAACGAAACCTGACAGTATATCCGGATACTCAACAGAGCTAAGCGCAGTACTGGCGATGTTGGAAACGGCTAAAAAAATGCAACCGTCAGGCGCATACGTCGATTCTTTTGAAGTCAGTTTTCTTGATTCTTGTCGCAAGGAAGGTTTGGCTGAAGATGTCATTAATAATTCTACGCGGTACGCCAGGTCAATCAGTAAGGCAGTACTTTCTTATGCAAAATCAGACAGATACAACAGAACCAGCAATTATCCCCGGTATACACCTCAGCAAACTCCGGGATCGTGGTATCCAACTCCACCAGGTTTTTTTGCCCCGGTAGAGCCGTATTTCAACACCGTACGCCCATTTACCCTCGATACCTGTACCCAATTTAAGCCAGACTCGCCTGTTGCTTTTTCAACAGATAAAGGCTCCGCCTTTTTTAAAATGCTGAACTATAATTATACCGAGAGCAGCCATTTATCAAAGGAACACCAGCAAATTGCTGCTTTCTGGGACTGCAATCCTTTTGCCCTGCAAGACAATGGACATCTGATGTCGGGCCTTAAAAAGATGTCGCCAGGTGCTCATTGGTTATTAATTACAGGCATAGCCTGTAAAGAGGCAAAAGCAGATTTTGCCAAATCGATGAAAATCCACGCACTGGTTTCAATTGGTCTAATGGACGGCTTCATTTGCTGCTGGGATGAGAAGTTTAGAAGTAATCGCATTCGCCCCGAAACTGCTATCCGGCAATATATTGACCCGCGATATAAACCCTTGCTTCAAACCCCTCCATTTCCCGAATATTTAAGTGGACACTCCACTATATCTGCCACCTCGGCCGTTATCTTATCCCATTATTTTGGAGATCACTTTTATTACAACGACACCTCTGAAGAATCTTATGGTTTGCCGTCGCGTGCATTCAATTCTTTTCAGCAAGCTGCTCTGGAAGCAGGTTTATCACGTTTTTATGGCGGTATTCATTTTATGGACGCAGTAAATAATGGCAGAAAACAGGGATTAGAAGTTGGCGAATGGGTAATCAATCGAGTGGAAAATAAAGCATCGTCAGTCGCTGTGTTAACCGCCAAGAACGCCTCCGGAAATAAAAAACAGTAAGCAATTATTTTAACCGGCACTATTTCATCATCATCAGCGATGCCATCGTTTCTATACCGTCCCACAAATTTTGCAGGCGGATGTTTTCGTTTTCCGCATGTTGGTTGTTATCATGATTAGCTATCGGGACGGTAATTGTTTTTGCCTTCAAATATTTTTCAAACAAGAACAAAGGAAGACTTCCACCCATTGTAGGTTGCAAAACGACCTGGTTTGTGGTTGTACTTTTAACTGCTTCTATAACCTTTTCTACTATTGGTAAATTCATACTTGTACGTTGGGCATTGTAACCATCGTTGCCCAATATCACTTTTATAATCTTTCCATATTTTCTTCTCTCATCATCAGTTGGATCGTGGTCGATAACAAAATAACCCTGCGCTTTAATGTGATCGGATAGTTTTTGTTGCTGCCTTTTCCAATCATTACCTAACACTAACCGAAGGTCAATAACGGCTGTAGCATACACCGGTATTTGGTTTGATGCAAGTTTGCCAACGTTACCACTTTGCATTCCATTTATATTTAACGAAGGTTGATTAACCGCTTCGCTCAACGTTACTCCG
>JALYZZ010000356.1 GCA_030948675.1 Bacteroidota bacterium
CAGTTAGGGTCTCTACCATCGTTTCATTCTTTCCATTAAAAGAAGTATTTGCTATAATTCCCACGCCGGTTTTCTCTTTAAAACTTGTAATAACCTGGTAGATAAACTCATTGTCTTCGCTGCTTACAGTTTGTATTCTGGCACTGTGGTCAACATGCTCAATTGTTGGAAACTTATCTTTATACTTATCATTTACAAACGCAGTAAACAACATAAAAGGCGTTCTTCCTTTAAAATTGAAGTATTCACTTACATCTTCCTCCAACACAAACGGGGCAATTGGTCTGAACCACTCGCGACCTTTAATGAAAGCATTGATCCAAAACTTGTTTACAGCATAGCGCACATCGCCAAGGATACTGCGGTTACCCAATGCTCTTGGTCCAAACTCACTATGGCTTTGAAACACGCACAAAATTTTGCCCCACATTAAATGGTCGGCACATATTTCAATCAAATTGTCCGGTTGCTCAATCGTTAAATCAGGATACTTTTCTTCTACCAGTGTTGTTACTTCATGTATATCTACTTCCGGCCCCAGATAATCCAAACGCCAGTTGTATTCATTCTTCAATTTATAGCACTCCATAGCACCATAAATAGCGCAACCAACCGAACTGCCACCATCATGCGGAGCAGGCGGAATAAAGACATTGTAACCTTGTTCAAGCACTTTTGTATTTGCAACACAATTAAGGGCACATCCACCAGCATATGCAATGTTTTTTGTTCCCGTTACTTCGGTTAACCAATCGGCTATTTGTATCAAGGCTTTCTCAAACACATCCTGGCCTTTGGCTGCCAGGTCTGCTTTCTGCTGAAAAGTTTTCTTTTCATCGATATAGTTATATTCTGTGCATTTAAACATCTGCTGCCACTCCGCCGGTATGTACACTTCCCCTTCCTTTACAGTTAAGTCAGGCAAATCCAAAGCATCGAGGTTGCCATAAGCAGCAAGACCCATCACCTTACCTTCGTTACCCTCACCTTTAAACAAACATTCGGTTAGCCTGTAATAAAAATTTCCAAGCCCATGCACATTTTCAGGATTGCGGTCGTGCAATTGCTTTTTGATGCACTTTATTTCTCCACCCTGACAGTGATAGTAAGAAGCCACCTCAAATAAATTATGCTTACCTTCTTTACCGGGATAATCATATTTAATTAGCTCAACAGGACTTCCAACACTGTCGATAATCATGACGGCACAATTATCAAAACCACTTGGCGGATAACAACTATACAAATGAGAAAGATGATGTGAGATTTCAACGATTCGTGCATTGGGCTTAAGATTAAGGACTGTTCTTAACTCTTCATGATATTGATCCATTTTCTCACGTTCCGCGTCAGCGCTCCAACACTCTACTACCAGATCATAAGGCCTGTCTACTACCGCAATCCGATCTTTGTATAACTTCATATCACCCAGCCTGCCCCAGTGATGCTTACGTTTTGTTAACCGCTCTTTGTGTATAGACATTATATGTTTACTACCCTCAAATATTGAAATAGTTCCGTCTTGAGTCCTGTTAATTCCCAGGATAGAAGGTGCGCTCATAAGCAAGAAAAAGTTTAAATTATAATGAGTATATATTTTTAGTTTTTTTATAAAAAATTGTACCACAACAAATTGTAATATGCGTTCTACAATAGATGAGAGTTGCAGATGCTAACAGGTAGTATGCTAGCGGAAGCTCAATTATTAACTTAAAGCGCCGTAACATAAGGGGAAGTTTTATGAACGGGCCGACAGGTGCAATGTTCCTTCTTCCCGTCAAACAGGTGTATGCCGGAAACATTCCGCAGCAGCATATTGAGTAAGTTCTTTAATGACAAGGCATTGAAAATACTGTGAAATGAGAATGGCTTAGATCGACCACTTTTTGATTAAAAACACCATTTTAAAATGGTTCAAAAGAAATTTTTAGAAGTTGTTTTGTTGACGGTGTTATTTTAAAGCGGTCGTCTATTCGCTGTCCAACTATCCACATGATTTTTTTATCCATTTCTAGGACCCAAATATTTTCTTTTTCGGTTTTTGAAAGTTTTTGATCAATCAAAAAACGGCTCAGCTTTTTCTTTTTTTTCATTCCTAACGGATAGAAATAATCACCCTGTTTCCACTTCCTTAAAAGCATTGGAAAAGTGATTTGAGACATGTCTGCAGTAGCGATATTTTTATCTGATGGAATTTGGAAATTATCTCCATTTTTTATTAAATCAATCTTTAGTTTACCAGCATCAAACAAGATTTTTTTATCCTCTTCTTCAATTAAAATGTGTGAAGCTTCTGATGTTAATACGGGCGAAATAATTAACCAATTACGGTTTTTAATAATCCTGAAAGTGGGAGACGATATATACTTTCCCGTGTCACTTTGCAGCAGATCTACCACCTGGGTAACCTGGTTTGAAGTAAAGCCATAAGCTTTTATAATTTCATAAATAATGGTTGAAACGGGATTTGATTTTTGGAGCTTTAAAACGGAAATGTGCACTTCGTTGCCCTTTACTTCCAGCAGCTTTTTCTTGTGTTGTTCCACCGATTGTTTGTACAATTCTTCTGCACCGGTAAAGCGCTCAATGTTTTTAAGTAGGTTATCCTCCACATTTGGGTAAACTTCTTTTAACAGGGGAAATAACCGATGCCTGAAAAAGTTACGGGTATACTTATCAGTTAAGTTCGAGCTGTCTTCCACAAACGACAGATCATTTTGGTTTGCGTACTGCAGCAGCTCCTCTTTTTTAGCAAATAGCAACGGCCTGAATATCTTTCCCTGTATTGGCAAAATACCATGCAAGCCTGAGATACCTGTGCCCTTAAAAAGGTTCATTAAAATGGTTTCGATATTATCATTGGCATGATGCGCAGTTAAAATGTAGCGAATGGACGAGGGGGAGTCCTGATTCACAACTTCGCTAAACCAATTATATCTTAATGCTCTTGCTGCAATTTGAATGGACACTTTATTTTCGACAGCATATTTTTCTGTTTCAAACTTCTTCACTAACACTTCTGTGTGATACTTTTCGCCAAGGCTCCTCACAAATTGTTCATCCCTTTCACTTTCGTCTGCTCTCAGTTGAAAATTACAATGCGCGATCACAAAATTGTATCCGGAGGTAAACATCAAGTGGCACAACACAATACTATCCACTCCCCCACTTACAGCTAACAATTGCGTTTGTTTCGGCTGAATAAAACTGAACTGTTTTAAGCGGGCAATAAATTCTTCCTGCAAATTCATAAGTAAAATAAAGCCCTTCTGCTGTAAACAAAAGGGCTTTTATAAGAAGGATCGAAATTAACTCAATTTCACTAAGGCAACAGTAAGACCCACAATAGCAACGGCTGTAGCTACCATCCGTTTAATAGTATCAACTTTAGCCTCCGATATTTTTGTGTCGAGCCTGGCAATATCTTCTTTAGTTAAAAAAACTGTAGTCTTTTCACTAAGCCTTGTATCTACCTTGGTTTCAAGTATTTGAATAAAGGCTTCTGCTTCCCTTTCACCAATTTTCGACTTCAGTAATTCGTGCAGCTTTATTTCTGACACTACCATTGTCCTTAAATTTTATGAACTGAATTATCCAAAAAATTGAACTCTTCTTTCACTATTGTCAACCCTTTTTCACTTCTTTGGCCCAGGTATCCTTTAAACTGACAGTACGGTTAAAAACAAGTTTGTCTGTGGTACTGCTTTGATCCAAAGTAAAATATCCTTTTCGCAAAAACTGGTATGGTTCACCGGGGAGCGCTTTACCTAAAGCCGGTTCAATAAACACTTTTTGTAACACATGCAAACTGTCTACATTGATATACTCCTTAAAATCGCCTTCTTCGTTTGACGGATTTTCGACCTTAAAAAGCCGATCGTATAATCTTACCTCTGCGGTTAGTGCATGTTGAACGTTAACCCAGTGAATAGTGCCCTTTACATGAATGCCACTGGTGTCGCTGCCGCTTCTGCTATCAGCAATGTATTCAGCATACACCTCAGTAACATTTCCCGCTTCATCTTTTTTAAAACCGGTGCATTTAATAATGTAGGCATATTTTAGCCTAACCGTTAAACCAACTCCCAGCCTGAAGAATTTTTTTGGAGGTTCTTCCATAAAATCTTCCCGCTCTATCCACAATTCTTTTGAAAAAGGTATTGTACGACTGCCACCGCCATCCTCCGCCTCAGGATTGTTTTCACCGATCAACTCAACTATCTGCCCTGCGGGGTAGTTAGTAATAACAAGTTTTATTGGGTCTAATACTGCCATCCGCCGAATGGCGTTTTTATTCAAATCCTCTCGCACGCAAAACTCCAGCAGGCTCAGTTCAATTAAATTTTCTCTCTTTTGAACGCCAATTTTATCGCAAAATAAACGAAGACTTTCAGGCGTATATCCCCTCCTTCTGAATCCGGCGATGGTGGGCATTCTTGGGTCGTTCCATCCGTCAACCAGTTTTTCTTCCACCAACTGCAGCAGTTTACGTTTGCTCATAACTGTATAAGTCATATTCAACCTGGCAAACTCATACTGGTGACTTGGAAAAATTTCCAGCTTCTCTATAAACCAATCATACAACTCCCGATGTGGTATAAATTCTAACGTACAAACTGAATGCGTTACATTTTCAATACTATCGCTTTGTCCGTGGGCAAAATCATACATGGGATAAATACACCACGCATCGCCGGTTCTATGATGATGGGCGTGCTTAATGCGATACATCAATGGATCGCGCATGTGCATATTAGGGCTTGCTAAATCTATCTTAGCCCTCAGCACTTTTTCACCGTCTTTAAACTCGCCGGCTTTCATTCGTGCAAACAAACCGAGGTTTTCTTCTACACTTCTATTGCGAAATTCATTTCCTTTTCCCGCTTCGGTAGGAGTACCTTTTTGTGCAGCTATTTGTTCCGGGGTGCTATCGTCTACGTAAGCAAGTCCTTTTTTAATGAGATCTACAGCAAATGCATATAACTGATCAAAATAATCTGAAGCATAGAGTTCTTCTGCCCAATCGAATCCAAGCCATTTTACGTCTTCCTTTATGCTGTCGACGTACTCTACATCTTCTTTCACCGGGTTGGTATCATCAAAACGGAGGTTGGTTTTGCCGCCGTATTTTAAAGCCAATCCAAAATTGAGGCAAATACTTTTTGCGTGACCAATATGTAAATAACCGTTGGGTTCAGGGGGAAAGCGTGTAACGATGCTTTTATATTTTCTACTGCTCAAATCATCTTCTACTATCTCTTCCAAAAAGTTAAGGCTCTTTTCTTCACTCTTTATTTTTTCTACACTCATTATACATGTATTGGTTGCGAATTTACGAATTTGACTTTCCATTTATCAAAAACAAAAAGTTACAGTTTACGCTAAACAGGTGATAACAAACCGCATCAGTGGTTTCCGCTCGTCACCTTTTGTCTTTTTTGCCGTCTTGATGTTGGGCTCTTTTGTGAAAAATTATTGATGATGAAAACAATTAAAACAAGGGTTTTGACAATAGCTGCTATAGTTGTTGCCATAAAAGAAAAGACTGACCTTTTAATAATACGGGTAACGAGTTTGAAAACGTATGCAACGGTGGAAGCCGTAATTATAGGTATGGTATAAGTTCTTTAAAAAAGGCAGACGACTAAAAATGAAAGCACAAGCATTTTTGCAAATAAAACATATTGGCTTTAAACAACTGCTGCTTTGAGAAACAAGCTTGGTGCAGTTACCCTTATCTCGTTCCACCGCCAAGCGCTTTGTATAAGTCAACTACTGCCTGCAATTGTTGCAGCCTGTCGTTGACCCGGTTTAGCTGTGCAGAAAGTAAACTTTGTCTTGCATTTATAACTTCAGTATAATTTGCAGAACCGTATCGCAGCAATTCCTGGCTATATTCTACTGACTTTTGTAAAGCTGTCAATTGGTTCGTTCGTACCAACATTTTATCAAGAGCAGTTTGGTACAACGACAATGCATTCGAAACTTCCTGGCCTGCTGTGAGCAGTGAATTTTGAAAATTGAGTAAAGCAGATTGTTGTTGTGATTGTGCAACCTCTAGTCTTGTTCTGTTTAACCTGGCGTTGAGTATAGGTTGAGTTAAACCAGCAGCAATGTTTCCAAAAACGGAAGCTGTATTAAAGAAATTACCTAAAGTGAAGCTTGACAAACCGCCAGAACCTGTAATGGTTAAAGAAGGATAAAAATAGGTACGTGCAACATTGGTTTGCTCAAAGGCTGATCGAAAGCCAAATTCAGCCTCCTGCACGTCGGGCCGGTTTGCAAGTAGCTGCGCGGGCACCCCGGTTTGCAGCAAAGGCAATGTATACTGATCGTCAATATTTGTGCGCGCTATACCTCCCGGTGGCCTTCCTAATAAAATGCTCAATGCGTTTTCTGTTTGCCTGATGTTTTGCTTTATATCTGGTATAGTCACTTCGGCTGCGTAGCGGCTCGCTTCGCTTTGTACCACTGCGGCGCCCGTTACTACGGCAGCTTCTTTCAAAGCTCTCATTGTTTGTACCGTCGTGTCCCAGTTGCGAACTGTTTGCTGAGTTATTGCCAACTTTGCGTCGAGCGACAATAAGTTATAATAGTACGATGCGATGCCAGCTACAAGGCTTGTTTGTACAGCTCTTACCCCAGCCTCGCTCTGCAACAGTGAAGCGAGTGCGGAGCGCCTTGCGCTACCCAACCTGCCCCAAATATTTACCTCCCATGCAGCACTCGCACCCAGTTGGTATTGCGCTCCCGAAGTTCTGTTGATTGCTCCCTGTACTGACGAAATCTTAGCAGCACCCACCTGTGTGTTTGCACCTAAAGTTGGGTAATATGCTGCACTGCTTTGGGCATAGTAAGCCTCTGCCTGTTGAATGCGGGTGTAAGCGATTTGCAGATTTAGGTTTTGAGAAAGTCCGTCTCTTATTAGTCGATGTAAGATGGTATCTGTAAATACCTGCGACCACGGCAAATTGGCAATGCTATTTGTATCCGTTGTATTAACATCGCGAAAGAGACCTGTAGTATTTACTGCAGGATCTTCGAATGGGGCAGTTACTTTGCAAGCGTTGAGCAGCAATGTTATAATCGAAATAAAAAGGAAGTATCTCAAATATTTTGTGTTCATAATTTCTCTGTTAATCTCGTCTTGTAGGTGTACCCTAAGACATAAAATATCAACCTGCCGTATTCCAATTTTTTAGTAGTAAAAAAAGGGTGTACCCGTATCCCCTTTACAATGTCGAGTAGTTATCGCTATGCCATTTGTGGCACCAAACGGGTTTGTGCGTCTTGGTCCGCATCTTCTGTTACCGGTTCTTTTTTTAAAGGACTTATGCGCTCTTGCAGCGATTGAAAAATGATAAATAACACCGGAATTACAAATTCCCCAAACAGGGTTCCGATGATCATGCCACCAACAGCACCTGTGCCAATAGAACGGTTGCCGGTAGCGCCTGCACCCGTAGAAATCATTAGTGGAACAAGACCAAGAATGAATGCAAATGAAGTCATCAGGATGGGGCGCAGACGAGCCTGTGCTCCTTCTAATGCAGCCTGCACGATGGGCATTCCTTTACGTCTTCGCTCTACCGCAAACTCCACTATCAGAATGGCGTTTTTCGCCAGCAAACCAACCAACATAATCAGGGTAATCTGCAGGTAGATATTGTTATTGACGCCAAATATCCAAGCAAAAACAAATGCGCCTGAAAGGCCAATAGGCAACGAAAACAATACTGCAAATGGAAGAATGTAGCTCTCGTACTGAGCGCTCAGCAAAAAGTAAACAAACAATATTACGAGCATAAAGATGAAGAGCGATTGACCGCCTGCCGAAATTTCCTCCCTGGTAATTCCGGAAAATTCATAGCCATACCCCGCTGGCAATGTTTGGGCAGCTACCTCGCGTACGGCTTTAATTGCATCACCAGAACTAAAGCCCGGCTTAGGAGAACCATTGATGCCAATAGAAGTAAACAGGTTAAATCTTGAAATTGCCTGTGGCCCATACACCCTGTCAAGCGATACAAATTCGGTTATTGGCGCCATCGTTCCACTCGCATTTCTTACATACACATTATTCATGCTTTCTGCATTTGCCCTGAACGAAGGTTCGGCCTGGTACATAACACGATACTGTTTACCAAACTGGTTAAAGTTAGACGCATACACGCCTCCATAGTACCCCTGCATTGTTCCGAGAATATCACTAACGGTAAGTCCTGCTTCTTTTACCCGTGCTACATTCACCTTTATCTGATACTGCGGAAAGGTTGGATTGAACGAAGTAGACGCAAACTGAATTTCAGGGCGTTGGTTTAATACTGCTAAAAAATCGTTACTTACTTTACTAAACTTTCCAATATCGCCACCGCTTTTATCCTGTAGTTGAAACTCGAAACCACCTGTTGCTCCAAAACCCTGTATAGTCGGTGGTGCAAAAAATATAATTTTTGCATCCCTGATATTGCTTGTTTTGGCAAACATCTTTCCAATCACAGCTTGTACATCTTGTCCCTTGTTGGTCCTTTCGTTCCAGTTTTTCAAGCGCATAATCACCATTCCGTAGTTACTGCCGGTACCGCTAAGCATACCTCTTCCTGAAATTCTTAAAATATTTTCTACTTCAGGCAAGGTTTTCGCGTCCTTCGCTATTTCCTGCGTAATCTCGTCAGTCCGCTCCATGGAAGCGCCGGGTGGCAAACTGATATCGGACATTACTGTACCCATGTCTTCATTGGGTACAAACCCGGTCGGTGTTTTTTCGACCAAAAAGTAAAAAATACCGGCAAAAAGGGCTATTGCAAGAACTGCGAGATATTTTTTATCAGCCAGAAATGATACAGATTTACGGTACTTGTTGGTGGTTACTTCAAAGGCAGTGTTGAAAGAAGCATAGAACCTTTGAATGACTGACTTTTTCTGATGTCCTTCTTCATGCGGTTTTAAAAATAAAGCACACAAGGCAGGGCTAAGCGTTAGGGCATTTACCGCAGAAAGAATAATAGCAATAGCCAGGGTAAGGCCAAACTGCTTATAGAAAACACCCGCAGAACCGGTGATAAAACTTACGGGTATAAACACCGCGGCCATCACCAGTGTGATAGAAATAATAGCACCTGAGATCTCACTCATTGCATCTATTGTTGCCTTATGAGCCGACTTATACCCATGATCGAGTTTGGCATGTACCGCCTCTACCACTACAATTGCATCATCCACCACAATGCCAATTGCAAGCACGAGGGCAAACAGCGTAAGCAGGTTGATGGTAAAACCGAAAACTCTTAGAAAAAAGAAAGTACCAATAATTGCCACGGGCACTGCAATGGCGGGAATAAGCGTAGAACGCAGATCCTGCAAAAAAACAAACACAACAATAAAAACCAGTATAAACGCCTCTATAAGCGTATGTATTACCTTTTCGATAGAGGCATCAAGAAAGTCATTTACATTTATGAGGTTTACATAATGCACCCCTGCAGGAAATGATTTTGACGCTTCGTCTAATACGCCTAAAGTTCCTTCAATAACCTCTTTGGCGTTTGAGCCCGCGGTCTGTGCAATGGCAACACCTATTGATTGCTTACCATTTGTTTTAGTTGTGCTGGAGTAACTCAGGGCTCCCAGTTCGATCCTTGCGATGTCTTTTAGCCGTAAGATCTGTCCATTACCAGGTGCTCTTACAACTATGTCGCCGAACTCGGCGGCGTTCTTCAGCCTTCCACGATACTTAATCACATACTGAAAAGACTGCTCACCCTGCTCACCAAACTGTCCCGGCGCTGCTTCTACATTTTGCTCTGCCAGTGCCGCATTAATATCAGCGGGCACAAGTCCGTAAGAGGCCATCACAGCAGGCTTCAACCATATACGCATAGAATAATCCATCTGGCCAAATACGGTGGCGTCGCCTACGCCCGGAATACGTTTAATCTGCGGTATCAGGTTTATGGTAGCATAGTTTTGTAGAAAAGTTTGATCGTACGCAGGTACATCGCTATACAGAGAAAAGATAACAAGGTTACTACTTTGCCTTTTTACAGTTGTTACTCCTGCCCGTGTTACCTCGGCCGGTAGAAGGCTGGTTGCCCGTGAAACACGATTTTGTACGTTAACTGCAGCAAGGTCTGGGTTTGTTCCTAACTTAAAATTGACCGTAATATTAGCCGTACCATCGTTGCCGGCAGTGGAGGTCATGTAAGTCATATTCTCCACCCCGTTAATCTGTTCTTCCAGGGGAACTACCACGCTGTTTAATACCACATCAGCGTTCGCGCCCTGGTAAGAGGCCGAGACCTGCACTGTCGGCGGTGCAATATCAGGATATTGTGAAATGGGCAACGAGGTTAATCCAAGTATACCAAGCATCACAATGATGATCGAAATCACGGTCGACAAGACCGGTCTTTCTATAAATGTTTTGAGCATAATGTCAAACTTGTGGTGAACTTAATTTTATTTTAATGCAGCATCTGCTGATATACACTATCTGCATTTACTGCTCTTGCCTTTATCGCCGCCCCTTCTTTCAGGCTGGCAACACCTTCTAAGACTATTTTTTCGCCTGGTTTAACGCCTTCCTGAACTACGAAATACTGGCCGTTAGAAGTTTCAAGCACTTTTATCTCAGCACTTCTTACTGTGCCTGTACTTTCAACTAAGTAAACAAACTTTTTACCCTGTACTTCAAAAGTTGCCTTTTGAGGCACAAGCACTGCGGAGTCAATCGCACGTGGAATTCTAACAACGCCGCTACTTCCACTTCTGATAACATTACCAGGATTAGGAAATGTAGCTCTGACGCTTATAGAACCTGTCTGTGTATTGATTAATCCGCTGGCAGTTTCAATTCGACCTTTTTCAGGAAATTCTGTACCTGTAGATAAAATGAGTGTAACAGCCGGGATCTTTGCCAGCCGCTGCTTTAAGGTAGTTCCCGGGCTATTCTTTGCATTTTCAAGTGCCTGCTTTTCATTTATAGAAAAGTAAGCGTAGATTTTACCGATATTAGATACAGTAGTAAGTGGCTGTACTGTGTTACTGCTAACCAAACTACCAATTCTATAAGGAATAGTGCCTACAACTCCGTTGACCGGGCTGGTAACAGATGTATAACCCAAATTCGTTCTGGCATTCGCAAGGGTTGCACGCGCTTGTGCCAATGCTGCCTGCTTTGCCTGCAAGGTATATTGCGCCGACTCCAGTTCATACTTACTGATGATGTCTTTTTCCACCAGCGGGCGCACTTTATCTACCTGCATCTCTGCTGCATTTACATTCGCTTGTGCAATTTTTATATCCGCCAAAGCTGTTCGTACCTGCTGCTCATACTGCGGCGCACTTATGCGAAACAAGGGTTGCCCTCTTCTTACAGTGGCACCTTCATCTACATAAATTGTTTGAATGTACCCATCTATTTTGGGTCGTATCTCAATATTCTGCTGCCCTTGTATGGTAGCTGGAAAGTCAGAAAACAGAGTTGTAGAATGTGGGGTGATCGTAAGAACAGGATAAATTTTTACCTGATTTGCCTGCCCACCTCCCGGTCCCCCTGCTGCGCCTGGCTTTTGCTCTTTATCGCTTCCACATGACGCCATAGAAATGATTATTGGTAGTGACAGCAATCCAACAATCTGTATTCTTTTTCTCATACTATTTTTTGATTAATATCTTGTCTTTGTATTACAATTATTTTATAGAAACTCATATTCATTCAAAAAACAGCTCTATTCCTTAAATAACATTGATACAATATTTTTTCTTCGTTCGATCAATAGTTTGTCGTAACCGGCTTCTGTTAAATCAAACATTTTTAAGTAAAAAGATCTAGCGACAAAAGGATACGCCATCAAAGCAAACAGATTGATAAAAAAATTGATTGGCTTCATTTCGGCGATACTTCCTTTATCCATCTGTATCTGAATTTCTTTTAAAAAATTCTTTATTCTATCTTTTCCCCCGGGAAGTGTGATAAATAACTCTTCATACTTTTCAGGCTGTTGGTTTAATTGAAGTGCGATAAAAGTTTCGAGATAGGGAGACTTTGTAAGCTCCTCATAAAATACGTTTACAACATTTTCAACCTTTTGTTTAAAAGGTAGCACTGAACTGAGCACTTGATGTAGCCGCTCTCTCAACTCTGTCAAGGCTTCTTTGAAAACCATATTAAACAACACATCGCGGGATCTGAAGTAATAATGCAATAAAGTTCTGTTGACACCTGCCGCATCAGCAATGTCTTGGGTAGTAGCAAGCATTTTTCCCTCTTTAAGAAAAATACGTTTTGCGGTATCCTTTATCAATTGCTCTGTCTTACTGTCTTTAACTGGCATTTACATTCTAGTTTGACAAAATTGTTAAACAAAGATAATCGGCCAGGATTTAAAAAGGATGTCAAAATATTTTTAAAGGGTGAAAACCGAGGATCAATCGGTGAAGAAATTAGTAGCAGTAACGAGCCAACTTAGCTGACAGGAGTGATGGGGATTGAGGCGATCGTCTTATTAATACCAAAAAAAAGCCTCGTCAAAAACAAGGCTTTTTTTAAGGGTGCTAGCATTTTAAGCAAACATCGGAGAATTTGAATTACAAATTCCCTCTAAATCGGCTTTGGCAATCACATGTCCCTCCATCTGTTGCTCTACCACCTCTCGCTCTGTCGCTGCCGGCAAATGAAGCATAGTATCTAACGCAAAAAGACGATATCGATAATGGTGGATGCCTTCAAAATATTTAGGGCAGGGACCTTCATAACCATGAGTATGGTTGTTTGCCAATCCTTCCACAGCACCTTCTGGCACTGTTCCTTCTTTGATTTCAGTGGTATTAGCCGGAATATTAAACAACATCCAATGCGTCCAAAGGGGAGCAGAATTTAAGTCTTCAAATATCAATACAAGGCTTTTGGCTTCTGCGGGCACTTCATCTATAAAAAGTGGTGGATTAACATTAGATCCAAAACAGGTATAGTTTTTAGGAATTTCGGTCTGGTGATCAAAAAGGCTTTTTATTGTCATGATGAGATTTTTTTCTGATTAAGGACTACTTGAATTTTTAATTAAGAAACTGCTCTCAGCTTTTGAGCAATTTCCCTGATGTCTGCATTTTCATAAGTGTCAATGACAAGATCGGCTTCACTTAACTGGCTGGCATTATGCGTTTCAGTGATGGCCACACATTTCATGTTTGCCCGTTTTGCAGCGGCTACACCAATCGGGCCATCTTCAATTACCATGCAATCTGCTGTGTCGAGAGCTAGTCTTTTTGCCGCCAGTAAAAATATATCAGGTGCAGGTTTACCGTGTGTTACTTCGTCGCCGGTTACTATGGCATCGAAGTATTGCATAAAGTCTAATTGCTTCAAAACCATTTGCATTTTCTCTTTTCTCGAGCTGGTAGCCAGCGCAATTTTTATTGGATACTGAGCAAGGCTTTTCAGAAAAGTTTCAGCAGCACGTACCGGCTTTATCGGGTTTTCATACACATAGTCTACGAAAAAGTCAAACTTCTCTTTCAGTATTCGTTTCACATCCTCTTCATCAAAAAACCCAATTTCGTTTCTTATTACATCGGCACTTTTTACCCCCAGCATCGGCGCGTATTTCTCGAAGGAAAGTTCTTTGTTATAATTATTAAACACTTTCTCCCATGCCCTGTAATCTGCTTCTGTACTTTCCAATAAAGTTCCGTCCATGTCAAAAATTACTCCCTTAAAGCTAAGTGTATTACTGGTATTATTTTCGGCAGAAGGAGATTGAAAGCTATGATTCATTGATAATAATAATTAATGGAACGATTTAAGTACAGTTAAAAAAATGCACCACTTACAGAAGCGCGAAGTAATACATTTTTTTGAAAATCCGGACAATAAAGAATTTGACTTCGCCTTAGCATCATCGGGCACATTGTCTTAAAAAGAATTGAGAAAAAATCTCTACACTACTTTTTCACTGAAATCATTCTTACCGCCACCTTCATTAATAACATCAAATAACTGCATATGAGTTAGAGACGAAGCAAGGCATAATATTTTTCTTATAATGAATTAGTTATGAAAGGATAACCTGAAGAATTAGAAGAAATGCCGCAAGCCGACTACAAATTAAAAAATATACAAAAAATAGCAGTATTAAGAGCAAATGCCTTAGGAGATTTCATCGTTATACTTCCGGCTCTTAACGCACTGAAAAATACTTATCCGCAGGCTGAAATTGTTCTTTTAGGTAAGCCGTGGCATCACGAATTTTTAGTTTCGGGCAGAACGCCTGTTGACAGGGTGATTACCGTTCCGGTAAAAAAGGGCATAAGAAGTGAGTCAGGGCAGGCAGAAGATGAAACGGAAATAAAAACGTTTTTAGCCAGTATGCAGGAAGAACAATTTGATGTAGTTCTAAATTTTCAGGGCAATGGCATCTCTGCAAATCCATTTATTAAACAATTCAACGCCAGATTAACTGTAGGACTATCTTGCCAAAAGGCGGAAAAGCTGGACCGGTACATTGACTATTATTATTATCAAAACGAAGTAATAAGATTTTTGGAAGTCGTAAAACTGATTGGTGCAACAACAGATGTAATAGAACCGCAACTGGAGGTGTTGGAACAAGACAGGGAGGAGAGTAGAGAATTTAGATCTATGCTAAAAAACGGACCCTACATTGTTCTTCATCCTGTGGCAATGGATGTGCGGCGAATGTGGCCTGTAGAGCATTACGCAAAGCTGGGTAATGAGCTTAAGCAAAGACATTTTGAAGTGATGTTTACCGGGACCCGGGAAGATAGACCGGCCGTAGATACGATTATCGATCGCATGGATAGCGCGGCAATAAATGCATGCGGTAATGTTAGTTTAGGTGGCCTTGCCGCAGTTTTGTCTGAAGCATCCCTCATCATCGGTGCTGATACCGGACCTATGCATTTGGCAAGGGCTGTCAACACAC
>JALYZZ010000371.1 GCA_030948675.1 Bacteroidota bacterium
TGGGTAAACCGCAAAGATGCGGAAGGCAATAACATTTTTGAAGGTGGCTTTTTAGGCCTCGACAACATTGGTGTTTTTGATAGAAGTGCACCATTACCCGCTGGCGGATTTATTGAACAGGCCGACGGTACCAGTTGGATGGCCATGTACACCCTCAACCTCATGCGCATTGCATTAGAACTATCACGAACGAACCCGGTTTACCAAAATCTTGCTTCTAAATTCTTTGAACACTTCTTATACATCGCCGGTGCAATGGCAAGTATGGGTGATAACGCCGCAGGGTTGTGGGATGAGGAAGACGGTTTCTATTACGACACTTTAAAAATGATGAATAATGGCAGCAAAAAACTAAAGGTGCGAAGTATGGTAGGTCTAATCCCTTTATTCGCGGTAGAGGTACTTGATCACCAGGTGTTGGAAGAAGCACCGGAATTTGCAAAACGACTGAGATGGTTTCTCGAAAATCGCCCCGACCTTGCCTGCCTCGTATCTAGATGGGAGGATAAGAATGAGGGTGAAAAACATTTGCTAAGCTTACTCCGTGGCCACCGCATGAAAAAAATACTGGAACGGGTGCTGGATGAAGGCGAGTTTTTAAGCGATTACGGCGTAAGGTCACTATCAAAAGTGTACGATAACAAACCCTACGAGTTTGATTTAAACAACAATTTTTTTAGTATAAAATATGCTCCTGCAGAATCGCCAATCGGAATGTTTGGAGGTAACAGCAACTGGCGCGGCCCAATTTGGATGCCGGTAAACTACCTGATCATACAAAGCATCAAACGCTTCTACACTTATTATGGTGGCGATTTTAAAATAGAATGCCCCAAAGGAAGTGGCACGTTTGTTTCGCTACTGGATGTGGCCGCATTTCTTACCGCACGCCTGTCAAAACTTTTTCTTAAAGACGAGCATGGCCTGCGGCCTTTCAATGGGGCTAATGACAAGCTGCAACACGACCCGAACTTCTGTGATTATATTTTGTTTTACGAACATTTTAATGGAGATAATGGACGAGGTGTTGGAGCAGCTCACCAAACAGGATGGACAGGATTGATCGCTAAATTGCTAGAGCAGGAGTAAGGATGACTGCTAAAAGGGCCGCATGGATAGAAACCGATTGCTAAACCTTCCTCAAACAATACCAACAATTTCAACGGCACAATCATTGATTATTGTGTTAGCTATTACCGTATAGAACGCTTATCCTTTACAAAACACCGGCTTTTGAAAACTGTTCGTAATTCAAACCATCCGTCTATAGTAATTGTCGAAGATGATGAAGACGATATATTTATTTTAAGAGAAGGATTTGATGATTTGCGCTACACCAGCGTTTGCTTCTACCCAGATGCGAAGGCCGCTGTTACCTATCTAAACTCAATTGATGACAGCCATCTTCCAGCCCTGATAGTTACAGATTTCAATCTTCCTGCACTTAACGGGTTCCAATTTGTGCAGTTATTAAAAAGCATTTCGCGCTTTTCAGCCATCCCTGTAGTTGTATTAACAACATCAATGTCGCCGATCAACAAAAAATTATTTGCAGATAAAGGGGTGGCAAAAGTGATCATAAAACCTAACGTATTCGACTCGTACAAGCTGGTTGCCGGGGTATTGAAAGAGCTGGCAGAGCAGCGTCCATTTTGCTAACAACAGCCTTTTATCGGCGCATGTTTTCTATAGAAAACAGGGTAAAAACCCTGCTTTAATTTGGATTCCAAAGTTTTTGCCCGCACCATTCACTACTTATTAATATTATTGCTAACGGTTAATTTTAGCAGTTACCAGGCTATAGTTAAGTCTTATGATCAGGCAGCAATAGTAATGCAACTGCCAGCAGTGAATAACCGTGAAAAATATTAAAGTAAAAAGCTACCTTAAAGATCGGCCCTGTGGCGATCTTTAAGGTTTGAGAGGTAATAGTATTATGAATGTTTTTATAGAAACAATCACATCGGCAGAATCAACAAAACGCAACAGGTCTTTTTTTGAAGTCACCAAGGGTTTGTCGGCTAGAGAGTTGTTCACTGCCTTACTGCAATTAGATGGCTTTCGCAAATCGACTCCAAACCTGTACGACAAAGTAAGAGCAATTCTATTTTTAT